>NZ_JAJBZT010000014.1 GCF_020564625.1 Leeia speluncae | reverse complement strand
CTAAGGTAACGCGTCATCATCAAGCACTCACACTTATCGGTTGTTCGTTTGTTAAAGAGCGGTTGCAACTAACTTTAAACTTTCGTAAACTCAGCTGTTTTTCGCTTCGTTTCGTCGTCTGCGTCAGCAGCAGAGAGGCGAACTATACGCACCAGACCAAACAATGTCAACACCTTCCCTACACCTTTCTTTACAGACACCACCATCAAAACACATCAACCCTTTGATTCCAAAAGAAAATATTACATAAATATTTTTTGAAACTTTTAGACCAGATCTTATCTTTCTTCGACACCACTAAATAAAACTAACCTTTAATACCTAAAAATCTCTCTACAAAAGTCGGAAATGGACCTTAATCAGGTAAATAACTTCCACATGCAGCATTCAAAACACCTAAAGGCAAAAAATGAAAAAGGGTTGTCTTTTCAGACAACCCTTTTTCTTTGGAAGCAACTATATATTAATGAGCAAAAGGATGTCTCATCACAATTGTTTCTTCACGATCCGGCCCTGTTGAGATCAAGTCAACTGGCGCACCACACACTTCAGCAATACGCTTTAGATAGGCTTGAGCATTTACAGGCAGTTGATCAAATGCTTTAACACCCACCGTAGTCTCAGACCAACCTGGCATGGTTTCGAAAATTGGCTGGCACCCTTCTACCAATTCTGCACCATATGGAAGAATGTCATACTTGATGCCATTTACTTCATAGCCAGTACAAAGATTAATGGTTTCCATGCCATCCATCACGTCAAGCTTAGTTACACACAAACCGGTGACACCGTTCAATTGAATTGAACGCTTTAATGCAGCGGCATCAAACCATCCGCAGCGGCGTGGGCGACCTGTTGTTGCTCCGAACTCGTTACCGCGCTTTGCAAGGAATGCGCCTGTATCGTCAAACAATTCGGTTGGGAATGGACCAGAACCTACACGTGTTGTATAAGCTTTTGTGATGCCTAAAACGTACTGAAGCATTTGCGGCCCAACACCAGCGCCTGGCGCGGCTGCACCTGCAATACAGTTTGAAGAGGTCACAAAAGGATAGGTTCCATGATCTACGTCTAGCAACGAACCTTGAGCACCCTCAAATAGAATTGATTTACCAGCTTGCGACAGGTCATACAACTCGCGAGATACATCTGCAACCATCGGACGGATACGCTCAGCAAATGCCAATGTTTCATCCAGCACTTGTTGATAATCAACTGTATCTACCTTGTAGTAGTTTGCTAACGCGAAGTTATGGTACTCCAATACTTCTTTTAACTTAGCAGCAAAACGTTCTGGATAGAACAAATCCTGCAAACGAATTGCACGACGCGCTACTTTATCCTCATACGCAGGACCAATACCGCGGCCAGTAGTACCAATTTTTGCCTCGCCTTTTGCTGCTTCACGTGCCTGATCTACAGCTACGTGGTAAGGCAAAATTAGTGGACAAGCTTCTGAAATTCTAAGACGTGAAGAAACAGCAATACCAGCAGCTTCCAACTTAGTGATTTCATCAAGTAATGCTTTTGGAGAAAGAACAACCCCATTACCAATGTAGCACGCAACACCCTCACGCAAGATTCCACTTGGAATCAAGTGTAAGACAGTTTTTTGACCACCAATAACCAATGTATGACCAGCGTTATGCCCGCCTTGGAAACGAACAACACCTTGTGAATGGTCTGTTAACCAATCAACAATCTTGCCTTTACCTTCATCACCCCATTGGGTACCAATTACTACGACATTGCGTGCCATTTGTATTCCTCGAAATACATCATCTAAAACAATTAAATAAAAGCCAAACTTACTGTTAATGGATTTTATTTAGCAAAAAACATTCAGCAATTACAACTAGGAATACTATTTTGATACAACTTCCCAGCCATTTACTGACTTAACAATCTTTCGATCCCAGGCTAGTTCATCTGAACTGCCGCCTGAAATATCTACTCGCACGATTTCTCCACTTTCACGGAGTTTTGCAATCAGTTCGCGAAGCTCAGGTTCCTGAGAATCAGGCGCCAAAATCGACATTTTACCAGAAGGAGTACTCAACCCCCTAAGGATATCTCTTAAATCAATACTAAAACCCGTTGCTGCACGAGCCCGGCCAAACTGCTGACCAATATTGTCATACCGCCCCCCTCTAGCCACAGGGTTTGACCATCCCTTAGCAAAAGCAGTAAATACAAGGCCATTATGATAAAAACCGGTTCTTAGCTCGCCGAGTTCTACAGAACATCGAACCCCAATTGTCGCTAAGTGAACACACACACGCTCAATCGTCTCTAATGCATCTTGTATGGCAGGAACAGTTGGCAGTTTTAATCTCGCAGTTGCGAGTACAGATTCAGCTTCACCAAATAAACTAGGTAAGGCGAGTACAGCCACCTTTAACGACTCTTCCCAATTAATAGTGAGTTCGGCAATAGACGGAAGATCTTTTGTTTGCAATGCAGTAAAGAGTTGGTCAACTATTTGGGGTGATGCTTTAGCCAACTCGCAAATTGTACGAAAAATTCCTACATGCCCAATATCAACATTCATCTCACTAATGCCAGCAACCTTTAATGCTGAAGACATCAATTCAATGATTTCAATATCTGCCGTAAGATTTTTCGAACCATAAATTTCTGCACCTACTTGCAATGGTTCGCGGGTTGAAAAGTGTCCTGCCGGCAAGGTATGAACAACATGACCAGCATAACAAAGTCTGGTTACATCCATCCTATTGAGTAAGTGAGCATCTATGCGGGCAACTTGAGGCGTCATATCAGCTCTGAGCCCAAGTTGCCTACCTGTGATCTGATCCACTAGCTTAAAGGTTTTCAGATTTAGATCATCACCCTCAATGCCCGTTAGCGACTCAATGTATTCCACATGAGGAGGAATAACTAGCTCATATCCATATGATTTAAAAAGGGATAGTAACTTTGCTCTTACATCTTCCACCTGCCAAGCCGCCTCAGGTAGAACATCTTCAATATACTCAGGAAGTAACCAGCGATTATTCATTTCACACCAATTTTTACTTTGCAGGCTTCAGTGCACCTGAAGGATTTTTCAAATATTTAAAGAAATCAGATGAAGGGTCTAACACAATAACATCTGACTTATTCTTAAAGGAGTTTTGATAAGCTTCCATACTTTTATAGAAACTATAAAACTCTGGGTTTTTAGAAAATGCTGAAGCATAGATTTTTGCAGCTTTGGCATCCCCTTCACCTTTAACTTCTTGTGCCTTTTTATAGGCTTCAGCAATGATTACCTCACGCTGGCGATCAGCATCCGCTTTGATTCTTTCAGCTTCTGCAGCACCTTCAGAGCGCAATTCATTTGCAACTCGTTTTCGTTCTGCGTTCATACGCTCATAAACTGCAGTACTAATATTTTGCGGAAAGTCTACACGCTTTAGGCGAACGTCCAACACCTCAACCCCTAGTTTAGGAGACTCCATGTTTACCTTTTTGCGCACTTCACTCATGATGCTGTCTCGTTTTCCGGTAATCACCTCATAGACCGTGACATTACCGATTTCATCTCGCAACCCACTATTCACGATTTGACGAATTCGCATCTCGGCAACTTGATTATCACCACCTGTAGATTTATAGAATTGCACCACATCAGAGACACGCCATTTGATAAAGCTATCTACTAAGACATTTTTCTTTTCTTTAGTATTAAATGGGTCCGGCGCTTCAGCATCAATAGTCTGCACTCGCTTCTCGAAGAGTTTTACAGATTGTGTTAGTGGTACTTTAAACTGAATGCCAGGTTCTTTTACAACACGGACAATCTCACCAAACTGAAACACCATCGCATACTGAGCTTGATTAACAGTGAAAAGACTCACATTTACCAAAAAGAGTGCCAACAATAGAACGACTGCAGTTGAAATTAGCTTTTGCATAATTATCTCCCCTCTCTTACTGCTGAATCAGGGGTATCTTTAGTTACCGTCATTGACGAAGAGGGAACATTTGAAGTTGACCCCGAAACGCTCGGAGATTTTGCAACACCTAGGTTTTCTTGTTGTAGTAGTTTATCTAAAGGTAAGTACAATAAATTATTACCATTTTTTTGATCAACCAATACCTTACTAGATGAAGTCAAGACCTTCTGCATCGTATCTAAATACATGCGTTGGCGAGTAACCGCCGGGGCTTCAGAATAAGCCTCTAGCACTTGAGAAAAACGACTTGCCTCACCTTCAGCATTTGCAATGACGCTTTGGCGGTAGCCTTCTGATTCTGCCTCTAGACGAGAAGCTAAACCTTTAGCCTTAGGAACCTTGTCGTTGAAATATGCTTCACCCTCACTCTTTGACTTATCCTTATCTTGTACAGCACGAGTAGCATCATCAAATGAAGCTTGAACAGCCTCAGGAGGTTGAACTTGATTAATACTTACTTGGGTAACACGTACACCTGAACCGTACTTATCTAAAATGGATTGGATAGTTGTTTTAACATCGACTGCAATTTTTCCACGACCCTCATTCAAAACCGCATCAATTTTATTTCTACCGACAACTTCTCTTATAGCAGCCTCACCTGCCTGCTTAACAACATCTTGGGCATCAGCCATCGTAAAGACATTATTAAACAAGTATGCTTTTGGATCAGTTATGTCATATTGAATGGCTAGTTGAACATCAACAATGTTCTGATCTTCAGTAACCATCAATGCTTCTTCAGGGATTTTATTCTTAGAATTGTCACGATACCCGATTTCAACACTACGAACTTGGGTCAAGTTAATTACATAGACATCTTCAAAAGGATAAGGGAGATGCCAATTTAGACCTTCCGATGTGACCTCACTAAATTTACCGAATCGAAGTACTACACCTCGCTCTTTGGCATCGACAATATAAAAACCAGTTGCAGCCCAAATTAAAAGCAGCACGATTAATGCAATGCCAACCACCCCACCAATACCAGAAGGCTGGCTCGTTGGACCGCCATTAGACGGGGCCTTTTTCCCAAAAAGAGAATAAATTTTTTCATTTAATTGACGAAAGATATCATCAAGATCAGGTGGGCCACCATTCTTATTACCTTTACCCCACTGAGAATCGCTCATGTAAAAACACCTATGTTTCTAGAATGTAAGATCTATGCTTGTTCGTCCAAAGGACTCCAGTCACTACCCACTGACTCTTTTGCCGTAGCAACTATTGTTCCAGTCGTCGCTTGATCTCGTAAAATTGCTCTTAAAAGATCAAATCCGTCACCAGTTAACGAACTCACCCGAACCCCGTGAATTTTACCATATTCATCAGTTTCAACCCCATGCTCCAAACCGGGCTTAAGGTCGATTTTATTCCATACAATCACCTGAGGAATTTGATCTGCTTCGATTTCTTTTAATACTTTATTCACTTCAATGATATGTTGATCACGAAGTGGATGACTAGCATCAACAACATGCAGCAATAAATCTGCATGAATTGTCTCTTCCAATGTCGCACGAAAGGCCGCGACTAAACTATGCGGTAATTGGCGTATAAACCCTACAGTGTCAGACAACACCATATTCTCGCCTTCCGCCAAAAATACTTTTCGACTCGTGGTATCTAAAGTTGCGAATAGTTGATTCGCCGCGTAGGCCTGCGCTTTAGTCATTCGGTTAAACAGCGTAGATTTACCAGCGTTCGTGTAACCAACAATAGAAACAGAAAACACTTTACCCTTATGTCTTGCCCCTCTTTGCACATGGCGCTGCATTTTTGCTTTGGCTAAACGATCTTTTAAAAGTTTTACGCGCTTTCCAATTAATCGCCTATCCGTCTCTAGCTGTGTTTCACCTGGTCCACGCAGGCCAATCCCACCTTTTTGTCTTTCTAGATGTGTCCAACCTCTGACAAGCCTGGTCATTAAATGTTCCAACTGCGCTAACTCTACTTGTAACTTACCCTCATGGCTCTGAGCACGTTGGGCGAATATATCTAGAATAAGACTAGTTCGATCAATTACCCTACATTCGAGACGCTTTTCCAAGTTACGCTCTTGGGCTGGGGATAATTGATGATTAAAGATAACCAAATTGGCATCAACCGACTTTAGACAATAGCCAACCTCATCCACTTTTCCCGTCCCAGCAAAATACGCAGGATCGGGTCTATCTCGCTTTCCTGTCACCTCAGCGACAACAGAAAGCCCTGCACTTCTAGCTAACTCTTTCAGTTCAGCTAAAGACTCTAGAAAATCAATATCACCAAAATCAATTGCCACAAGGACAACAGAGTTGCCTATTTCCGGACGATCAAACACTTAGCTAATTTCTCGACAATGTGGGGAACAAAGAAATACCCAAGCTCCTTTACAGGTGCTTGGGTAACTAAAACAAGGAGGGGTGATTAGCCTTCAGAAGGCTGATCGAATGGAATCGAAACAGAACGAGCTGGAACTACAGTAGAAATGGCGTGCTTATACACCATCTGCGTCACAGTATTTCTCAATAGCACCACATATTGGTCAAATGACTCAATTTGGCCTTGAAGTTTAATTCCGTTCACTAAGTAGATAGAAACAGGTACGTGTTCTTTTCTAAGAATATTTAGAAACGGGTCTTGTAAAATTTGCCCTTTGCCACTCATGTTTTGACTCCATGTCAATGTTCTGATTTAAATTATACCGATCATCGGCTTACATTTTTAAATGTAATCTATCTGACCGAAAATACAAAGATTAATTCACTTCAATTAGATAAATTAGGCTGAATAACCACAATTTATCAATTCAATTTTGTTATCTCTTTTTAGTTCTCGATTGCACTTTCACTTTTGATTCAGGCTTTGGTTTTCTTCTTGCGCCTGGTTGGCTTGAAGTTCGACCTGGAATCACAGGATCTTTTGGTGCAAACGGATTGTCATTACGTTTATATTGTACGCTTAATGGCGTGCCTTCGAGCTGGAACATTTTGACAAATGTATGCTCTAGGTATCTCCAATAACTGTCTGGAATATGCTCCAGCGAAGTACCATGCACAACGACAACAGGTGGATTACTTCCCCCTTGGTGAGCATAACGTAGCTTTGGTCTAAACATCCCCGCTCGTGGAGGCTGTTGCTTCTCTACAGCCAATTGAAGCGCCCTGATTAATTTAGGTGTCGCTAGTTTCGCCATTGCAGAAGAGTAGGCCTTGTCAATAGAAGCAAATAATCCGCCAACACCATTACCTTGCAATGCTGAAATAAAGTGTAACTTAGCAAATGCCAAGAAACTTAACTTTCTTTCCAATTCATATTTAATTCTTGTACGCTGATCTTCTGGTAAGTTATCCCATTTGTTAACAGCAATGACAAGGGCACGACCACACTCCAAGATAAACCCAGCAAGTGAGGCATCCTGATCAGAAATTTCTTGGCGTGCATCTAAAACCAAAACAGCAACGTTTGCATCCTCTACCGCTTGCAACGTTTTAATAACCGAGAACTTCTCTATTGCCTCAGTCACTTTGCCTTTTTTACGAACGCCAGCAGTATCAATAATTGTATATGGCTTGCCTTCTCGCTCAAAATCGATATAGATACTATCTCTAGTTGTTCCAGGCGCATCAAATGCAATGACACGTTCTTCACCTAAAATTCTGTTCACTAATGTTGATTTTCCAACATTAGGGCGTCCAATGATCGCAATTTTAGGGTGATCGGGGTCTTCTTCTGCTGATGCCTCAGGAAAGTCACCCAGCACAACATCAATCAACTCACGTAACCCATCCCCATGCGCTGCAGAAATGGCCATCGGATCGCCAAGTCCAAGCTCATAAAACTCGGCTGTGACCACTGAACGCGCCATACCTTCGGCTTTATTCACTGCCAACCAAACTTTTCGGCCTGTTTTACGTAGTTGATCGGCAATTTGCTTATCTTGTGGGGTAAGACCCTGACGCGCATCAACAATAAATAAAATCACATCGGCTTCGTCTACTGCTTGTAACGTCTGCCTAGCCATTTCATGCATAATGCCATCTTTGACGACCGGCTCAAAACCTCCAGTATCAACGACTAGATAAGACTTATTGCCAACTTTACCGTTGCCATAATGCCTATCACGAGTTAAACCAGGCAAATCAGCAACCAAGGCATCTCGTGTTTTTGTTAAACGATTAAATAATGTTGACTTCCCGACATTAGGGCGACCAACTAAAACTAAAGTAGGCTTCATTCTTTTGTTTGGTAACCCTTAACGGATACCCAATCCATATACATTTCCATTCACCGTTTGAACAATGAATGTTTCATCTTTCACCAAAGGCTGTGCAACTACCGCACTGCCATCTAATTGTTGTCTACCAATAATTTGGCCATTATCTCTAGATAATACGTGTAAGTACCCTTCTGAATCAGCTACGGATACATATCTACCAAGCACGGCAGGTCCACTCACGTCACGATACTTTAGCTTGTCATTCTTCCAAACGCTTGCGCCAGAGTCTTTATCATAAGCATACACAACACCACTTGTATCAGTTACATAAAGATTTTTAAAATCTAAAGCAACACCTTTTTCACTTCCAACATCTCGGGACCATTTTAACTGCCCAGACTTTGCTTCGTAACACGCCACTTTTCCTTGATAGGCAACTGCACATACAGAATCAGCATTCACAGCAGGCGTGCTAGTAATATCGGACATACGCTCTAAATCGGTGGCCCCTCTAGGCTGAGCAATTATACTTTCCCATAACACTGTGCCCTTGCTTAATTCGATAGCCACCAAACGACCACCAGCAGTACCTACAAAAGCCACTGAGTCTATCACGGCAGCTGGAGCAAAATTTCTTAATAACAAGGCAGGCTGGGTTCGTGGCACCATCCATTTTTTGTTACCAGAAAATAAGTCAAAACCGACAAAACTTCCATCACCCGTACGCACAAATACCGTGTTTGCTGCGATCGTTGGTGCAGCTAGCACTTGCGAGCCAACATCTGCCTTCCAAACCAGCTTACCATCTTCATCATAAGTCAATAAGGATCCTTGGGTAGTAACAACGGCGATACGACCTTGCCCAGCACCAACACCAGATGACAATTGTTGACCTGTTGCAATTGAAAAACTGCTACCAAGTTGCTTGATTTGCCCATCTGAACCGGTTGCAAAAACTTTGCTAGCACTAATTGCGGGTGTAAATGAATATACACCGTTGGCACCAACACTAGTTTGCATAACTGTTTTAACTTCAGCCTGGGCCACAAAGTCTGTCAAAGGACTAGGTGGGTTTGCTCGTTCACCAGATGTCCATGAAGAACATCCTGACAAAGTTACCAATGCAGCTGCCACTATTACCAAACTAGCGCGTAAACGCATTACAAGCCTCCTAAGGAGTCGATTTTCATCTCAACGACTGATCTCAATGGATCAGCCTGATCCAATTGCTCTAAAGCCAAGCGAAACGATGTTTTTGCACCTGCTTTGTCATTTTTAGCAAGTAGCACATCACCTTTTTGAAAGCTGACCAATCCTTTCAGGCCATCTGTAGTTATTGCATTTAAATTTGATAATGCCTCATCAAATTTCTTTTGGTCTAATTTTAGTGAAGCTAGTCTCAAACGAGCTACATCTTGAATAGGTAGCTCTTTGCTATTTTGGATAAGCCATTGTAGATCTGTTGTTGCATCATTCAATTTTCCAGCCTCAATTTCAGCAGAAGAAATAATTAATACTCCTCTACCGGCATATGCAGACTCTGAATAATTGGTCAACAACGCATTTTTGTGCTGCTGAGCTTTAGCTAGATTTTTCTGTTGTACCGATTGCTGCAACGACTCAAACTCTACAGCAGCTTTAGCTGATTGTTCATTTTTCCAATACTTCCAGCCTTTGTAGCCAGCCAATCCAACCAAGGTAATAGTAACAATACTAACAACAAATTTTTTATTGTCTTGCCACCATGCCTTTAATGCATCTATTTGTTCTTGTTCTTGCAGATCATACACAGCCATTTTTAAGTCCTTACTTATTTTTGAGGCTTGTCAACTTAACGCCCTTGCCTACTAAACAATAGCTTTAGTTAATTCTTCAATTGTAAGCAATTGCTGAGTTGACTCTTCTCGCAATGCTTTTAGCGCGACTTTAGATTCAGCAGCTTCATTATCGCCAATAATGACAGCAAATCTAGCGCCCGACTGATCTGCTTTTTTCATTTGAGATTTAAAGCTTGACTCACCCATGTGCTGTTGAACACTAAACCCTTTTGCCCTAAGCGCCGCTGAAACGTTCCATGCAAAGCTACTTGCCTGCTCGCCCTGATGAACCAGATATACATCTAATTTTCGAATTGGCATCTGAACAGACTGAGCTTCCAACAATAATAGCAGTCGCTCAACTCCCATACCAAAACCACAAGCTGGCGCAGGCTTGCCACCTAACTGGGCAATTAGACCATCATAACGGCCACCGCCACAAACAGTACCTTGAGAACCAAGTTCGTTGGTCACCCATTCAAATACTGTTAAATTGTAATAATCTAAACCTCGCACAAGACGCGGGTTAATATTGTAAGAAATATCACTCGCAGCTAACAGTGATTGAAGACGTTCGAAATGCTTTAACCCAGCTTCATTTATGTAATCAATTAACTGAGGCGCTGCATTTACCATTTCCTGCATTGCAGGATTTTTAGTATCCAAAATCCGCAAAGGGTTTGTATGCAAACGTCGTTTAGCATCATCATCTAATAATTCTGAGTGCTTTTCAAAATAGGCAATCAAGCTATTTCGATGAGCTGCGCGGCTATCGACATCCCCTAGCGTATTGATTTCCAGAGATAAGCCCGTGAGACCTAATTTTCTCCATAACTCCGAAAGCATCACCAGTTGCTCTGCATCCACATCTGGACCAGCCAAACCCAATGCTTCAGCACCAAATTGATGGAACTGACGATAACGTCCTTTTTGTGGGCGTTCATGTCTAAACATTGGGCCGCTATACCATACCTTTTGCGGACCATCATATAACAAATTATGCTCCATCACTGCACGTAGGCAAGAAGCGGTCCCTTCTGGACGCAAGGTCAAGCTATCGCCATTAAGACGATCTGTGAAGGTATACATCTCCTTCTCGACAATATCAGTAACCTCTCCAATTGAACGAACAAATAGATCTGTCTGCTCAACAATTGGCATCCTAATGTTTCTATATCCATATGAAAATAAAACATCACGAACAGTATTTTCGAAAGCTTCCCAGCGGCCACTCTCACCTGGGAGGATGTCATTCATACCTTTAATTGCTTGTATATTTTTTGCCATTTCTTTTGAACATTTCTCAATATAAGAAATAGATTGTCATTTTTTCTATTTACTAATTGTTTTCAACAAAACTGCTTTAGACATTGATGATTGGAATCACTTTTGATTTTTCAGTACGTTTCTTACCACCTTCAATGTAGTTTTTCTCAACATACTCTTGGACCAAGACTTGAAACTCTTCTGCAACCAAGTCACCTTTCAAGGTAACTGTCTTTTCGCCGTCCACATACACAGGACATACAGGTACCTCACCCGTTCCTGGTAATGAAATACCAATATCCGCAAGACGTGACTCACCAGGACCGTTAACCACACACCCCATCACAGCAACTTTCATATCTTCAACGCCCGGATATTGCAAACGCCACACAGGCATTTGCGCTCTTAGAAACGTTTGAATTTTTTCAGCCAACTCTTGAAAGACTGTACTTGTTGTCCGTCCACATCCAGGACAAGCAGTCACTAACGGGGTGAAGGAACGAATACCCATTGTTTGCAGTATTTCTTGAGCAACAACTACCTCTTTTGTTCTGTCACCACCAGGCTCCGGGGTCAAGGAAATCCTGATTGTGTCACCAATACCTTCTTGTAATAGCACACTTAACGCAGCAGTTGATGCCACAATACCTTTACTACCCATGCCTGCTTCAGTCAAACCAAGATGTAATGGATAGGAACAGCGCGCAGATAAATCTCGATAGACGTTAATCAGGTCTTGAACATGACTAACCTTACAGGACAAAATAATTTTGTCAGGAGACAAACCAAGCTCAACCGCTTTTTGGGCTGATTCTAATGCAGAAACAATAAGTGCCTCTTTCATTACCGCATCAGGAGGCAATGGATTAGGCTGGTTTGCATTTTCATCCATCAAACGCCCAGCTAACGATTGATCTAGGCTGCCCCAATTCACGCCAATTCGGACTGGCTTATCGTAATCAATCGCACATTGGATCATAAAAGCAAATTGTTCGTCTTTCTTGCTTCCTTTGCCCACATTTCCTGGGTTGATGCGGTATTTATCCAATGCCTTGGCACATTCAGGATAATCTCTTAATAAGCGATGCCCATTAAAATGAAAGTCTCCAACAAGAGGGACATGAACCCCTTGCGCCAATAACTGCTTTTTAATCTCAGGTACGGCAGCAGCTGCTTCAGCAGAGTTAACAGTAAGGCGAACAATTTCAGACCCAGCAACCGCTAATTCAGTAATTTGTTTTACTGTGCCTGCAATGTCAGCGGTATCGGTATTCGTCATTGACTGAATAACAACGGGATACTCCCCTCCAACAACCACATTGCCAACTTTTACTTGATGGGTATTTCTTCTGGGCAACATTTTTATGTTCTTAAATAGATAATATTAAAAAATATTAGTTAAGCGTAAACTTAGCGACCTCACCTTTTATATAAGGCGCTAGATCAATAGGCTGCTCACCAAACTTAATCACAACATGCGAGGCTTTGCCAATTTTTAGATTTAACGGCTTTGAAGCAGGAACTTCAATAGGCGATCCAGGAGTGACAATTTGAGAGACTAATTTTTTACCAGCATTATCTCTAATTTCAACCCAAGCAGCTTGATCGCTGGAAACCGAAAGTTTTCCATTTTGCACACTTGATTGCACCAGTGGCGTAGATAACATAGTTTTAGGCTCACTCGCAGGCTGAGCAACAGTGAGAGGCATTGATGTGGATGAAGCAATAGAATCAGATTGTGAAGCACTGTCCTCATTGACAACAACCGGGATAGAGCTATCAACGGGCGCAACCGTTTTGGACGAAAATGCTTTTAGGAGATTCGTTTCCTTATAAACAAATACCCCACCACCTATTAGCACAGAAAGTACGATCACCCCAAAGAACCAACGGGAGTAATGACGTGAACTCTCAAACTTTTCTTGAGTATAAGGTAGCGCAATGACAGGAGAAACATCTGCAGGCAAAACGGTTTTTAATCGTTGATTCAACTGCTCTAAATCAACGTTTAAGAATTTGCCATAGTTCTTAACGATCCCTTGTAAATATACTCGACTAGAAAAGTCTTCATATCGATCTTCTTCTAATGCTTTTAATTGCGAGACTGAAAAACGTAGTGACTGACTTACCTCTTCGATACTATAACCTGCAGCTGTTCTCGCTTCTTTTAAATATTGACCTAGCGAGCTTTCACCACTAGATGTCGAACCATCTAGCACATCCATATCACTCATCCTCAACTCCTCGTTGGTACATACCAGCTTCTCTAGAGTTAGGATACAAACGCAACAATCTGGTTGCAGCAGCTTGCAATGCATCTTGCTTATCTAGTTTGCGATACACCTTTACCGCCAACCAGTAAATCAACGGAGAGTCAACATTCATTTCAGACAGTTTTTGTAAATACTCTGCAGAAGCAGCATAATCTTTTGCTTTATAACGCATATCCGCCAAGCCATAAATTGGCTCAGCCATATCTGGATTTCTACGATTTGCACGTAAATAGTATGTTTCAGCAGTCGCAAAATCACCCATTTTCTTCGCGCATTCAGCAGCATAAGTGTATGGAATTTCAGGGGTTTTATACAAAGGATCTCGCACCGCGATCATAAAATGATCAAATGATGCAGCAGGTGTCTTTTTGCATAAAAACCAACCATAGTTGGTATTGTAAGCGGCATTATTTGGATCCATTTTTAATGCCAGCTTGAAATTCTGTTCAGCCAAATCATCTTCGGCCAACTCTGCATAGACCATACCCAAAGAATTGTAGCCAATAGGTAAATCAGGCCTCGCTTGTTGCGAAATACGAGCCTCGTCTAATGCCTCTTTGTTTTTACCTACACCCAAATAAAATGCGGACAATTTTGCATGCACATCCGCTCTTTGAGCTTCAACCTGCTTTGAATCTTCAGCTGAAACAGCCAATGAAAATAAAGATAGTAATAACGAACTATATTTTAGCAGCTTGAACATCATAGGTTGCTTTATTCCTTATCAGTCAACTGTTGCCACTTAATTTGGCGCTGTGTTTTATCTTTGACTTGACCTGCTAATTGACCGCATGCAGCATCAATATCATCACCACGAGTTTTACGTACAGTTACCACATAGCCCGCATCAACCAAAATCTGTCTAAAACGTTTGATTTGATTTGGATTTGACCGATTGTAACCCGAATTTGGAAACGGATTAAAAGGGATCAAATTAAACTTACAGGGCGTCTCTTTCACTAATGCAATTAACTCTCTCGCATTTTGGTCTGAATCATTGATGCCATCAAGCATTACATATTCAAATGTCACAAAATCACGAGGCGCTTTCTCCAAGTAACGATTGCATGCCGCCATTAACTCTTTAAGCGGGTACTTTTGGTTAATTGGGACAATGACATCGCGAATTTTATCATTCGGCGCATGCAGGCTAACCGCTAAAGCAACGGGACAGTCTTCTTTTAGGCGATCCATTGCTGGAACTAAGCCAGATGTAGATAGCGTAACACGTCTTCTAGATAGTCCATATCCAAAGTCATCTAACATCAAGCGCATAGCACTAACGACATTATCATAATTAGCCAATGGTTCGCCCATCCCCATCATGACAACGTTTGAAATAATTCGTTCCCCTTTAGGATCTTTTCCTAGGGATTTATTTGCCCACCAAACTTGACCAATTATTTCTGCCACAGTCAAATTACGGTTAAAGCCCTGACGACCAGTAGAGCAAAAAGTACATTCCAGAGCACACCCGACCTGTGAAGATACACACAAAGTACCCCGATCATCCTCAGGGATAAACACGGTCTCGATTGCGCCGGCCTCACCAACATTTAATGCCCACTTCCGAGTACCATCTTCAGACTTTTGTTCTGCAACTAGTACAGGTGGCGCAATGTGAGTTGACGTTGCTAGTTTTTGCCTTGTCACCTTGGCTATATCAGTCATTGCATCAAAATCTGATTCACCATATTGATGCATCCAACGCATAAGCTGTTTGGCTCGGAATGGTTTTTCACCAATCGATACCAAATATTCAGTCAACCCAGCCAAGTCAAAATCTAACAAATTCACCATACCCACCTCACCAAAAAGGCCAGCAAAAGCTGGCCTATTATGGTACAACCTATTACAACTCACCAATCAAAACAATAAATAATTGCTTTGAAATTAACGTGAGTATACTTCTGCCTGTGGGAAGAAGTATGCGATTTCTACTGCTGCTGTTTCTGGTGCATCAGAACCATGAACAGCATTTGCATCGATGCTATCTGCGAAGTCAGCACGGATAGTACCTGGTTCAGCTTTCTTAGGATCAGTCGCGCCCATCAGTTCGCGATTTTTAGCGATTGCGCCTTCGCCTTCTAGTGCCTGAATCATTACAGGACCAGAGATCATGAAGTTAACCAAGTCATTGAAGAATGGACGAGCAGCATGTACTGCGTAGAAACCTTCTGCCTCTGCACGAGACAGGTGTTTCATTTTAGAGGCAACCACCTTCAAGCCTGCTTTTTCGAAACGGCTGTAGATTTCGCCGATTACATTTTTAGCAACTGCATCAGGTTTGATGATAGAAAGTGTACGTTCGATTGCCATGCTTAATATTCTCCAGCTAAATTTTCGTAATTAACCATTTAAATTTGGTCTAATCTAGCATTATAACAGATGTAATAATTCTAGAATAGAAGTGAACTAAGCGCCGTGCACCTGGATTCTTTGCCCGCGCACATCTTTGCTATCGGCTCCTAACAAATATAAGTATGTCGGAACTACACTAGCAACAGTTGGTAAGCGCTCTCTATCTTCCCCTGGATGTGTTCGTCCACGAAACGGTGAGTTAATTGGGCCAGGAACCACTATGTTTACGCGTAAATTATCGAATCTCTCCCATTCTTGCGCCCATCCCAAAGCTGCGTGCTCTGCAGCTAGGCGTGTAGAAGAATTACCAGTCCAGTATGCCTGCGGCGCAGCCGTGTGAGATTCACTCGTTAAAATGATAGAGGCATTGTCTGCATTTTTAAGCAATGGTAAAAATGCTTTGGTTAATGCAAAAGGAGCAACAGTATTCACTCTTAATCGCTTCACATAGTTATCTACCGAATCCATTTCCATAGGACTCAGCTGATCATCAAGTGCGGCACAGTGCACTATGCCATCTAAACGTTTCAATTGTCTTTCAACCACTGATGCGGCATGATTAAATTCATGCTCTCCGGCAACCGACAAATCCATTGGCATAATCGCTGGTTCAGCGCCACCTGCTGCCAAAATTCTGTCATAAACCTTCTCTAACCACTTCACTCTTCTAGCTAGTAAAATAACGGTAGCACCCAAGGCCGCTGCAGATTCAGCAACCGCAGCGCCTACTCCCGTACTTGCACCCGTTACCAAGATTACTTTGTCTTTCAGTAAATCTTTCGGCGCTTCATAATTTGTCATCAATTCAATCACTCCAAAGCTTTGTCTTATTTAATTTTAATTTCAGTTAACGCAGCCGACAAACTACGTTAATAAATATTTATGCATTAACTGTGCAGCTTGCTCACCACTTTGGCATGCAGATTCAAGCGTTGCAGGATACAAAGGATGCAAATAATCCCCAGCCACATAAAAAGAGTTGGTTAAACTCACGACATTAGAAGTTGATTGCACTTTGTGTACATCGCAACTGATTGTCGCCCTTTTTTCTCTAACCGTTTTAATCCAAAGTGGATGCTGCTTTGGAAAAAAGTACTGAGTGATTTCAGATTGTACTTTGGCCTGTAACACCTCATCAGGGAGCTGATCAACAGTATCTCCAGTACTAACAACCACCGCAATTAAACCTGCTTGATTTGTAATTTGTCCACGATCAAACGCCCATTGCCCCAATGCGTTTTCAGTACAACCATGAATACCTACCATCGCAATTGGTAAACGACAATCAGATGGGTATTGTAGATATACAGTGGTTATAGACTCATATGTCAGCTGGTTGAGATAGCTTCTATACTCATCGAGCGATTGGTTGTTTTCTAGCTGAATATCAATATATTTCATTTGATAAGGTGCAATTGCTAACACAATGCCATCGAATTCAGAACGCCCTTGGGCATCATCAACGACAAACTTCTTCGCACTTTCATAAATCGCTTTCACTCTTCGAGACGTCAGTATGCGCCCATTTTGTTCGGCGATTGTATTCGCCATGCGATCAGGAAGCAAAGCCGTCAGATCAACACTTGGTAAAATCAGAGCTTCCTTTAAAGGTGCCTTGATCAGGCCATCCCTTAAAACATGATAAAAGACTTGAGCATCTGCTTTGAAGATCGGTGTATTTAATGCGGCCACACATAGAGGCTCCCAAAAATACCGAATGATTTTTGCTGGCTGTGTGCTTACCCATGCTGCAACAGTTAAACCAGATTTTGGCTTTTTACCAAACTGTAGCCCCATCAAAAAAGATAGAAACTTCAATTTTTCTGGAAATGTAATTCCTTTCGCTCGGCAAATGCCAACCAAAGGGGATAATGGACCAAAATTAGGTTTAATGGTTAGCCGAAACCGATTCCACATCCACCAATCTAAAGTTAATTTGTGTAAGTGCGGTGGGTTTGAATCAACAGCATCGTACAACTTTAAAAGCGAATGATATGCACCAGAAAGGATATGCTGTCCATTATCTAAGACTTGCTGGTTGATTACAGCTCGCCGTGCCCGGCCACCTAAGATTCGAGCCGACTCATACACAGTCACTTGATAACCAAAATTAGATAAATGGTATGCAGCCGTCAGGCCTGCGTAACCCGCCCCTACGACTGCAATGTGCTTCTTCATTTCGAATAACCAAACACCCAAGTCTTTAAAGCTAAGTATATTTTTCGGCCTGCAGGCAGCGAAAGGTGTTGATTTAATACCTTAGATGGGCCATCTAACACAATTTCTTCTAGAGTCGCTCTATAAATTGCAGCCATGATTAAGCCAGTCTTTTGTGACGAGGCATCTTCCTTTGGTAATTGAGCTAAAGCAAGATCATAATATTTCCTTGCTCTTTCTATTTGATACTGCATTAACTGCTCAAATCTATCTGACTCTTGATATCGCAACAGTTCTGCAGCAGGAACATCAAATTTTTGCAACTCTTCAACAGGCAAATAAAGACGCCCTCTCCTAGCATCTTCCCCAACATCACGAATAATATTAGTTAACTGAAACGCAATACCTAGTTCATGCGCATACTTCAGAGTCGCATCATTTTTATAGCCAAAAATTCGAGCGGATAGCGTGCCAACAACACCAGCGACACGATGACAATAAATTAATAAATCTTCAAAGCGATTATATCGAGCTTGATGAAGATCCATCTCCATACCATCGATGATTTCAAATAATTCAGACGGTGGGAGTGAGTAATTTTTTACCGCCATCATTAATGCTTTAGTGACTGGATGCTGAGGATTGCCACTCACCGCTTCTGCCAATTCAGTACGCCACCACGACAATTTCATTGAGGCCACTTTTTCATCGGCAATTTCATCCACCACATCATCAACTTCCCGACAGAAAGCATATAAAGCCAACATTGCTTCTTGCTTCGCTTTAGGCAGTAAACGCATTGCTAAATAGAAGCTAGAACCACTTTTAGCTGCTTTATCTTTACAGTACTCTGCAGGTGTCACCCTAAAATTCCTTAGTAGAAATCATTTACGATTTAAATAGCCGAGGAAATACTCCTCGCGAGACAATATATAACCAATCTTGAAGTTTAAGGGTAGGACGACGGTTATAAACATCACCATCGACTTCCCAAATTTTCTTTAAAATCCGCTCACCACCCAAAACAATCATCCGCACTTCTAACCCAAATCGCCCACTCAATCTGATTCCTAATGGAGAACCGGCCTCCAGCATCTTTTGGGTTCGCTCTACTTCAAACTGAATCAAATTTTTCCAACGATAATCTAGTACTTGATTTTCAATTTGCTGCTTACTTACGCCAAATCGAACCAAATCTTCATTTGGAATGTAAACCCTGTTCTTCTGCCAATCTATCGCAATATCTTGCCAAAAGTTAATTAACTGTAGCGCACTGCATATGCCATCACTCATCGCCAAATTTGTAGGCGTTGCCTCACCAAAAAGATACAACATCAATCGACCTACAGGGTTTGCAGACCTTCTACAGTACTGAATTAATTCACCAAAAGTGTCGTACTCTTTCTTTACCACATCTTGTTTAAACGCCGAGAGTAAATCTTGAAACAAAGAGACTGGTAAACCAAACTCTTTAATAACTTTACCTAACTCAATAAATAATGGGTCGTTGCTAGCCAGATTTTGTTCAATTTTGTCTAACTCTTCAGAATAGTTATTTAGCCATGCCAATCTTGTTTCGTTATCATGATCCCCTTCATCAGCAAAATCATCTGCAGATCTCGCAAAATGATAAATCACCTCAACAGGTCGCCTTAACTTCTTTGGCAACACAATTGAAGCAACAGGAAAGTTTTCGTAATGATCAACAGGCATCTTTAGCACATTCGAAAAATCTAAAACCAAACAAGCCTAGATAAAATTTTAACTAGCTGAATTGAGAATCAAAACATCATTTGGATCGACATAAAAAAAGCCACAATGAATGTGGCTTTTTTAAAGTTGGCGTCCCCGACAGGAATCGAACCTGTATCTAGGCCTTAGGAGGGCCTCGTTCTATCCATTGAACTACGAGAACGAACCATTTAACCGCCAAGAGTATATCACACAGCAATTTTGGATGTGATTTAGAACTTTAAACTCAAGTGAATCTCTTAATTTTTTAGGCTAAATTTCACCAATTGATTGTCTAATCGCCTCAAGTGAAGCAACAGGATCAACGGATTTAGTAATTGGTCTGCCAATGACTAAATAATCTGAACCATTCTTCACCGCCAATTCAGGTGTCATGATTCTGGATTGGTCATCCGTACTTGCATCAGCAGGTCTAATTCCTGGTGTAACAGTTAAAAATTCAGAGCCATTCATTGATTTAATCATGCCCGCTTCTAATGCAGAACATACAACACCATCAAACCCTGATGATTTCGTCAGAGATGCTAAGCGAGAAACCATCTCTTCAGGAGAGTAGTTGAGACCAATTTCAGTTAAATCAGCAGCTTCCATACTGGTTAACACAGTCACCGCAATTAATTTGGGACGCTGATTTAGATTGGACACACGCTCACAGACGGTTTCCATCATTCTTCGTCCACCTAGCGCATGAACGTTGACCATCCATACACCTAAATCGGCTGCTACTTTTACAGCTTGTGCAACTGTGTTTGGAATATCATGGAACTTCAAATCCAAGAAAATTTCAAAACCATTGCTTTGCAATTTTTCGACGAACTGCGGACCTTCTTTGGTAAAAAGCTCTTTCCCAACTTTTAAACGACAGCTCTCAGGAGAGATTTGATTGACGAATGCCAACGCTTCATCCTGACCGGGATAATCAAGAGCAACTACTATTCGCTTATCAACCATTCTTAGACACAATCCATTTTGTAAGACTTAATAATTAAAACCAAACTATTGGGCTTATTGATAACGTTTAGGACTATATGACTCCCAAGAGCCACAACCAGGGCAGTGCCAAAAATACTGCCTTGCTTTAAACCCACAAGCGTGGCAACTATAAAAGTGTTCTTTATCTGCTTGTTTCTTAATTAATTGTCTAACCTGTTCAATATCCGCCCGCTTATCTACAGGAACAATTTGTAACTGAATAAACAAAAACTTATCCAATGCTGCCATAGTTGGATTTCGGCGAAGTTCATCTTTTAGTAAAAGATATGCTTCATCTAAATTCGATTTATCAAGTAAGGCATCTACCAGAGGCAGGAGTAACTCTAGAGAAGGATGAGACTCATACAAGCCTTTCAGTAGTGCAATTCCCTCTTGAGGTTTATCTAAACCCTCAAATGCTCTGAGTATTTTGTCCGCAACTAACGATAGGTAATCTGCATTTTGGCTTTCTAGTTTCAGCCAAATGTTAATCGCTTCTTGTGTACTACCTCGAAGCAAAGCTAGTTCACCTTGCATAATCGTCGCACGCGTACATTGACGATGAACGACAAGAGCCTCTACTAAATTTTTCTCAGCTTCTATATAGTCTAAAGAGGAGATTGCACGATGAGCGATCTCGCAATGATATTCTGCTACTTCCGCTTGCCAAGCATGGCTAGTACCTTCTAGTTGCTTAGCCATCGCAATGGCTTTTTCCCAATCTCTTTGCTGCTGATAAATACCTAACAGTGCTTCTTTGCCTGTATTCGCACGGTCTGTATTTAACAATTGAGAAAACGATTCTTCTGCGCGATCAAACAGTCCAGCTTTCAGAAAATCAGTTCCTAATGCCTCCAAAGCATCAGACTTAACAGATGCCGGCAAATTAGAACGATTAACGATGGATTGGTGTAATGAAATCGCTTTATCAATTTCACCTTTACGGCGATACAAGCTACCCAATGCAAAATGAAGTTCAACATTATCAGGATGATTATGAGCAACCGAAACTAGCTCTGAAAGCGCTTTTTCATGGCGCTCAGAAAGCAATAGGTTTAAGGCTCCAAAGTAAGACTGTGGAACCCTTTTTGCCTCTTTCAAAAGCTGCTTTAAATCAATACGAGCAGCGAGCCAACCCAAACCAAAAAAAACAGGTAGCGCAAGCAACCAAAGAAAATTAAATTCCAATTAAAAACCTACTAAAATATTAAATTGATGGATCAAGAGAACCATCAACCACCCCATCAATCGGAGGGTTAAGTTCAGTATTTACAACTGATTTATGGCGAAGTTCTTTTTTAAGCTGCAGAAGCTCTTTGCGAACTCGCATTACAAAAATAAAACTGGCCAGCAACCCTAATAGTGCACCAATAACAAAGAAGAGGAGCAATAGCACAATTAAGGGGGTTCGCCATGAATACCCAAGAAAAAACTGCAAATCGACCGGTTGTGTATTATGCATAGCAAAACCGAACAACAGGAGAAACACAATTATTTTTACTGCCCATAAGAGATACTGCATTGCTCGGCACCTTTTTTGATCGACGGAGAATTAGATAGCTAAACTATCCAAACCACGAGCTAAATCCCGCTTCAAGTCATCAACAGACTCAAGCCCAACAGACACTCTTAGCAACCCTTCAACCACACCAGCAACTTCTCTCGCCTCTGGAGAGATACGGAAATGCGTTGTGCTTGCAGGATGTGTAATTGTGGACTTTGCATCCCCCAAATTACCCGTAATTGAAATTAATTGCGTAGCGTCAATCACCTTCCAGGCAGATTCTCGACCGCCTTTGACGATAAATGACAGGACACCACCGCCAAATTTTTGTTGCCTTGCGGCTAATTCAAACTGAGGATGTGAAGCGAGCCCAGGGTGAAAAACCCGACTGACAGCTGGATGGCTCTCTAACCATGTCGCAAGCTCAAGAGCTGACTGGCAATGTCGTTCCATTCTTAATGGCAACGTCTCAAGTGACTTAAACAATGTCCAAGCATTGAAGGCCGATAGCGTTGGACCTGCTGTTCTTAAAAACAAGAAGACTTGTTGCATCAACTCATTAGAGCCCAATACAGCGCCACCTAACACACGCCCCTGACCATCGATATATTTTGTTGCTGAATGGACAACCATATCGGCACCAAGCGAAATCGGCTTTTGCAATATGGGTGTTGCAAAGCAGTTGTCCACTGCGAGTAGAACACCTTTTGATTTGGCAACAGCAGACACGGCAGAAATATCGCCTAACTCAAGCAAAGGGTTAGAAGGTGTTTCCATAAAAAACAACTTCGTATTTTCATTGCATGCATCGCCCCAAGCTTCTGCATTATTCAAAGGAACGTACGATGTTGAAATGCCAAATCGAGTCAGAATATTGTTAAATAAGCCGATCGTTGATCCAAATAGACTTTGCGATGCGACGATATGATCTCCCGCCTTCAAGGTTGCCATGCATACCGCTAAAATGGCTGACATACCACTAGCTGTTGCAACACATCGTTCAGCCCCTTCTAACGCAGCAAGTCGCTCTTCGAACATCGAAACAGAAGGATTAGTAAAACGAGAGTAAGTATATCCAGGCTCGGCTTCGCTAAATCTGGCAGCCGCTTCAGCTGCTGATTGAAACACATAGCTTGATGTCAAAAACATCGCTTCACTATGTTCACCAAATTGGCTTCTATAAGTACCGGTTCGCACCGAACGGGTTTCATCATCCCAATCTTGATAGTAACTGCCAGATTCAACTGCCACGATTATTCCTCGTATCTCAATGCTTGCTCAGCAACGCCAAGATTCATATCTAAACTTCTGGTTTGCCCATCATCACCATTATCAGACTTACCATCTGAACGTTTTTCTTCAATAGAAGTTAGATATTCTTCAGTGATATCGCCGGTTGTGTACACACCATCAAAACATGATGCATCAAAAGAAGTATTAGCTGGATTAGCCGCAATGACCGCTTGTTTCAACGCATCAAGATCTTGATAAATCACCGCATCAGCACCAATCTCTGCTGCAATTTCTGCATCCGTACGGCCGTTTGCCAATAGCTCATGACGGCTTGGCATATCGATACCATAGACATAAGGAAAACGAACAGGAGGCGCAGCAGAAGCGAAGAATACTTTATTAGCCCCCGCCTCACGAGCCATCATCACAATTTCATGACTAGTTGTACCACGAACGATAGAGTCATCAACTAATAAAACGTTTTTACCCTTGAATTCGACACCAATCGCATTTAGCTTCTGGCGAACTGACTTTTTGCGCATGGCTTGGCCAGGCATAATGAATGTACGTCCGATATAACGGTTTTTAATAAAACCATCACGGTAAGGCAGATTTAGATGATTGGCTAGTTGAAGTGCACTAGGGCGGCTGGTATCGGGAATTGGAATTACCACGTCAATTCGCTCATCCCCCAACACTTGCTTCACTTTTTTACCAAGCCCTTCCCCCATCAATAGACGTGCTTCATGAACAGAAGCACCATCAATAACTGAGTCTGGACGTGCCAAGTATACGTATTCGAAAATACATGTATTTAAACTTGGATTCACTGCGCACTGTTTGCTATGGAAAGTACCATCAGACTCAATAAATAGCGCCTCGCCAGGAGCGATATCACGCTCCAATTTAAAGCCTAATGAGTCTAGCGCAACAGATTCTGATGCAACTAGGTATTCTTTGCCTTTTGCTGACTCTGCAATACCAAATACCAATGGACGGATACCGTATGGATCACGGAAAGCCACCAAACCATATCCCGCAATCATTGCAACCACTGCATATGCACCTCGGCAGCGGCGATGAACGCCAGCAATTGCGCCAAAAACCGCTTCTGCATTGATTTTGTTGTCTTTAGTGAGGCGTTGCAATTCGTGAGCAAACACATTGAGCAACACTTCAGAATCAGAGTTGGTATTAATATGACGCAGATCCAATTGATACATTTCTTTTTTCAATTGATCTGCATTTGTTAAGTTTCCATTGTGTGCGAGCACAATACCAAATGGAGAGTTAACGTAGAAAGGCTGAGATTCAGCAACAGAAGATGAACCAGCTGTTGGGTAACGAACGTGCGCAATACCACTAGATCCGATAAGTGAGCGCATATTGCGTGTTCTAAATACATCACGCACAAGACCATTGCCCTTGTGCATATGAAATGAATTTCCGTTTGCTGTCACGATACCTGCTGCATCTTGACCACGATGTTGCAGGATCAGCAAACCATCATAAAGCAGTTGGTTAACAGGTTGTTGACCAATTACACCCAAAATACCACACATGATTCATTCTCTTTTAAAGAATTGGAAAACTATCAAGAAGCTGTTCGCTTCGAGAGTACATATATACTTATTTTAATACTTAACTAAGGCGCCTAGCTGCTGTGGTAAATACGGTTTGACTTCCACGGCAACGGCTTCCATTGGTGATGAAATAGCAGACTCTTTCCAAAATGCTGTTTGAGGAATTTTCGTTAGACCCGCCATAATTGTTAGTACAGTTAGTACAAACAAACCTCTGGCTAGTCCAAATAAAACCCCAAACACTCGATCTAAAGTTGTTAGGCCAGTTTGCTTCACAAACTCGCCCACTGCGATCGTTATTAAGGACATTAATAACCAGCCTGCCAATAACACCAATAAAAATGCGGTTAAAAACTTTAGCGCGATACCTGGAATATCATCAGGTAGCCATTCCACAACATCTAAATAAAAAGTTTGAGCTAAAAAATACGCAAAAAACCAAGTTAGGAGAGACAATGTTTCTTTAATGAAACCTCTCATCACCCCTAATAGCACCGAGATGCTGACAACAGCAATCGCTAGATAATCCAAGCTTGTCATAGTCAATAAAACCTTAAAAAGATTTATTGATTAACAATGATCAAAGCTGGCAATCCTGCTGCTTCCGCTTTTTTCTTGACAAATTCAGCCTCTTCGCGCGAATTGTAAGGCCCTGCCCTAACCTTGCTAAATTCACCCTTATCAGTATGAACAGTAACTACAAACGCTTTAATTCCATGTCCAGACAGTTTTTGTAGCAACTCTTTAGCTTTAGAACCATCATTTAAAGCTGCAAATTGAACAGCAAATGGCTTTTTAGGTTTTTCTGATTTTGACGCACTATTTTCTACGTTAGATGTAGGCTTAGTGGATTGCAACGCTGCTAGCGCATCCTGCTTTTCTTTATTTGCTTTAGCTAATTCAATTTGCTGCTTTTTCTTTTCTTCCGCTACTTTTTGTTCAGCAGCTTGTTTTTTTGCCTCTTCAAGCTGTGACTGCTTTTTCTGCGCTTCTGCTAGTCCAGCATTCTCCGCGGCTTTATCAACTGGTGGTGGTGTGACAGCAGTTGTATCTTGCGGCACAGCAGCAACTGTAGATTGAACAGGCGTTTCAGACGCGGTAACGACAGAGGTTTCATCTATTGCAGTTGCTTCACTGGCGCCTTGTTCTGCAGTTGCAAGAGCAGGTAAGTTAGATGAATTTTGATCAGGAATTTCAATCTTTACATCTTGATTGACCGCTTTTGGCTGATTATCTAGCACCATTGGCAATACGATTACCATGACCAATACAAGTGCGATAGCACCAACTAGGCGACGTCGAGCACGCTTCTTAATTTGTTGCTGCTCTTCATTTAAGCTCTGGATCTTGGAAACCTTATCATTCATCTTTGTGTTCTTATCTGATTTAGTTGAATTCAATTAACACATATTCGAAATGGTTATTTTTTATTAATTTCTGTCAACACATCACCGACAGTCACAAATGAACCAAATACCAATATGCGATCACGTTCGCCGGCCATTTCCTTTGCTGCTTGCCATGCAAGGATAGGACTATCAAATGAATAAGCGGTTCCACCGATATCTGTAATTGCGCTAGCCAGGGAAGCACCGGAAGCACCTCTTGGTGCAGGCAGTGAAGCGGTATACCAAATATCGATATCCGTCTTTAATAAATCAATGACAGAAAGCACATCTTTATCAGACATCATTCCACAAACGGCGATTGTTTTTTCTGCATATTGTAATTGTTTTAAATTTTGAGATAACGCTCTAGCTGCATGAGGGTTATGTCCAACATCCACAATTACTTGCGGCTGACCGGGAAGTACCTGAAAACGTCCAGGCAACTCAACCTCTAGCAAACCTCTTCTGATTGCCCCCATTGAAACAGGCAATCGATTTTGCAGTGTTGAAATAGCAGCAATTGATGCTGTGGCATTATTTAACTGATAACTACCGCGTAAAGCGGGAATGGGTAAAGAACGATAAGCGCGGTCTAGACACCACGCGTTCCATTGATTATCCATCCTACGGTATCCCAATCCACCTTCCTGCATATTCAATGGCAACCACTGTGCATTAATCGAATTTGCATGATCAATCATTGATTGGGGGGGAGCTGGATCAACGCATATGGCAGGAATACCTTCTCGGAAGATACCAGCTTTTTCAAAACCAATTTCTTCCCGCGTATTTCCCAAAAAGGCTTGATGATCCAAATCAATGCTGGTGATGACAGTACAATCAGGTTCAAACACATTGACCGCATCTAAACGACCGCCAAGACCAACCTCTAAGATAATGACATCAACACCCGCATCAACAAATGCTGACACAGCTGATAGCGTTCCAAACTCAAAATAAGTTAATGGAATGTCGCCTCTACCCTTTTCAATCGCTAGAAATGATTTCGAAAGTGCTTGATCATCAACTTGCGCCAAATTGATACGAACACGTTCGTGATAGCGAATCAAGTGAGGTGAACTATAGACACCCGTTTTATAACCGGCAGCAGCATAAATGCGTTCGATCATCGCACAGGTTGAACCCTTACCATTGGTTCCACCGACAATAATCACTGGCACGCTAGGCTTAAGATTCATCTGTTCAACTACTTGACGAACTCGACTTAACCCTAGGTCAATCACATCTGCATGCAATGCTTCCAGATGTGATAGCCATTGTTCAACACCATACTCTTCAAACGTTATGCTTTTGGTCATCAGGCATCCAAAGGAGGATTCTTTTGCAACAAGGAAATCAACTCTGCAACACGGCGGCTTAACTCGCGTCGATCAACAATCATGTCGATCGCACCATGTTCTAGTAAGAATTCTGAACGTTGAAAACCTTCAGGCAAGGTTTCTCTCACCGTTTGCTCAATCACACGTGGACCAGCAAAGCCAATTAACGCACCTGGCTCAGCAATCACTACGTCACCTAAGAAGGCAAAACTAGCAGAAACCCCACCCATTGTTGGGTCTGTCAGCAAGGAAATAAAAGGTAGACCTTTTGCTGATAATCTCGTCAAGGCAGCACTGGTTTTAGACATCTGCATCAAAGATGAAAGACCTTCTTGCATGCGTGCTCCACCTGATGCAGAAACACACATAAAAGGAACGCCTAGCTCGACAGCTGCATTTACACCTTGGACAAAGCGCTCACCTACAACAGAGCCCATTGATCCACCAATGAACTTAAACTCAAAAGCGGCAATGACAATCGGCTGGCGATGAATTGCACCTTGCATCACAACCAATGCATCTGTTTCTCCGGTGTCGTTCTGAGCCGCAGATAAACGATCTGGGTATTTTTTGCTATCTTTAAACTTAAGGCTATCTACAGGCATGACACCTGCACCAATCTCAAATCGACCTTCAGTATCTAACAGTAAATCTAGACGTTGACGAGCCGTTAATGGATTATGGTGCCCACATTTTGGACAAACATGCTGATTATTTTCTAGGTCTGTGCGATATAAAACTGCTTCACAGGCCGAGCATTTACTCCATAGTCCTTCTGGGACAACTGTCTTGCTACCCGCTGGTTTACTTTTGATTTTTGGCGGTAGCAGTTTTTGTAACCAGCTCATCCGGCGTTCCTCACTTACTAAATTCTGAATAAGCAATAAGCTGATTTAGCTTATGCTGTCGCTTCATCCATTGCTGTACGAATTGACGATACCAATACACGAAGATTGTCAGCCATCGTTTCCGGTGAACTGCTTTCAATCTCTTTCACTAATCTTGAACCGATAATGACAGCATCCGCTACTTTTGCAACCGCAGCAGCACCTTGTCCATCACTAATTCCAAAGCCAACACCTACAGGTACGTTTAGATACTTTTTCAATTCAGGCATACGATCACCCACCGCACTGTAATCTACGTGAGCAGCACCCGTTACCCCTTTCAGCGAAACATAGTAAACATAACCTTTTGCACGTTCAGCGATTGCTTTCACTCTGAATTCAGGTGTAGTTGGCGCCAACAAATAAATTGGTGCAATTTGATGTGGCGCTAAGGTCTCAACAAATTTGTCACTTTCTTCTGGCGGCAAATCGACAACTAGCACACCATCAACACCTGCCTTTGATGCTTCTGATGCAAAGGTATCGTAGCCCATACGCTCAATAGGATTTGCATAGCCCATTAAGACAACTGGCGTTGTTTTATTACTTTCCCTAAATGCACGTACCATCTCTAAAACATGCACTAAACCTACTTTATGTTTTAGCGCGCGTTCACTTGCTCGCTGAATCACTGGACCATCAGCCATTGGATCAGAAAATGGAATACCTAATTCAATTAAATCAGCCCCACCATCTACCAAAGCATTCATTAAGTTTAGCGTCACATCTGGATGTGGATCACCTGCTGTAATAAATGGAATAAGTACTTTTTGTTTGTTTTTGGCACGAGCCTCGAAGGCTTGTTCAATTCTAGACATTTCAAACTTTACCTATATTTTATTTACAGGGTGATTCCAGCAATTTTGGCAACTGTATTGATATCTTTATCGCCACGACCGGATAAATTCACTAAAATTTTCTTATCTTTGCCAAGTGTAGCAGCCAATTTTTTTGCTTCAGCTAATGCATGACTAGATTCTAAAGCAGGGATTATACCCTCAAATCGACAAAGAGAATGAAAAGCATCCATCGCTTCATCATCCGTAACAGCTGTATATTGAGCCCGTCCCAAGTCCTTCAACCAGCTATGTTCTGGTCCAACACCTGGATAATCAAGACCTGCAGAGATAGAGTGCGTTTCAATAATCTGACCATGCTCATCTTGCATTAAGTATGAGCGCGCGCCATGTAGAACACCTGGAATACCAGCGGAAAGTGGAGCGGCATGCTTGCCTGAATCAAGTCCATGCCCGCCAGCTTCTACACCAATCAGCTGAACAGATTCATCTTTTAGAAACTCATGGAACATACCGATAGCATTTGAGCCGCCGCCAACACAAGCGAGGACGTAATCTGGCAATGAACCAGTCATCTCCAACATTTGTGCTCTAGCTTCTTTACCAATGACAGACAAGAAATCTCTTACCATCATTGGATAAGGATGAGGCCCTGCCGCAGTACCAAGAATATAAAAGGTACTATCCACATTTGTTACCCAATCACGCATCGCTTCATTCAATGCGTCTTTGAGGGTTTTGGAACCACTAGAGACTGGAACAACCGTTGCACCAAGCAATTTCATTCTGAATACATTAGGGGCTTGTCTCTGAACATCCTCCTCCCCCATGTAAACAATACACTCCATGCCGTATCTTGCAGCCACTGTCGCTGTTGCAACACCGTGCTGGCCCGCTCCGGTTTCTGCAATCACACGCTTCTTACCCATGCGTTTTGCTAGCAACGCCTGACCAATTGCATTTGATATTTTGTGAGCACCAGTATGATTTAAGTCTTCGCGCTTTAGGTAGATTTGCGCACCACCAATAACTTCAGACCAACGGGCTGCATGATAAACAGGGTTTGGGCGGCCAACAAAATGTTTTAACTCACTTAGAAACTCTTGTTGAAACTCTGGATCAACTTTGAATTTTTCATATTGCTGCTTTAACTCTTCAAGCGCTGACATCAATGTTTCTGCAACATAAATGCCGCCATACGCACCAAAATGGCCTTTGGCATCTGGTACATTGTAATATTCTTGATGACCCATATTTACTCCGTTAAGCCTGATTCACAGCATTTACAAATGCGAATATTTTTTGATGGTCTTTCAAACCTTTTTGGCGTTCTACTCCGCCAGAGACATCTACTGCCCACGGTTTCACTTTTTGAATAGCTTCAGCGACATTTAAGTCATCTAAACCACCCGCCAAAATCACCGGCAAATCTAAATTAGTGGGAATTAAGTCCCAATCAAACTTCTCACCAGTTCCACCTGGGATGCCCGGTACAAATGCATCAAGCAACAATCCGGAAGCATTTTTGAATTCTTTAGCGTATTGTATCAAATTCAAGCCCGGTTTTACTCGAACTGCTTTAATATAACTTTGATTAAATTGTTGGCAGTAATCAGCTGACTCATCACCATGAAACTGCAAAAGATCTAGTTTTAATACTCGCGCAGTTTCTTTTACTACCTCAGGTGATTCATTAACAAACAATCCCACTTTAGTAACAAAGGCGGGTATGGTTTCAATAAAACCTAGCAACTGCTCTATAGTGATTGCTCTTGGGCTTGGTGGATAAAATACAAAACCTACCGCATCAGCGCCGGCAAGACAGGCAGCTGCAAGATCTTCTTTGTTAGTAATACCGCAAATTTTTACTCGTGTACGCATTGATCTATATTTCTTTACCAAGCCAAACGACTAGTTTCATTCCATGACGGAAGAAGAAACTCATCAGGATACAAAACACCCGCTAAATACAACCCATCAGCTGCGAACATTGGTGCGGCAAACTCTCTTTTTTTCGCTTGCAATAACTCTTGCATCCAGATTGAAGGGCGATTACCTGCCCCAACAAACACTGCCGCTCCGATTAAGTTTCTGACCATATGATGAAGAAATGCATTCGCTGTCAATTTCGCTTCATACAAGACACCGGACGAAGGTTGAACTGCAGCTAATTCAATCGAAAACTCTTCCAAATGCTTGATGGGCGATTTTGCTTGGCACTCGCTAGATCTAAACGCAGAAAAATCATGCGTTCCTAGCATATATGAAGCAGCTCGTTGCATCTCATCAAGCTTTAGTGACTGATGAGTCCAACCAACCTGATTTGCTAGCAAAGTAGGTCTGACCGGGTGAGAGTAAATGAAATATCGATAATGTCTTTTTACTGCCGAGAATCTAGCATGAAATTCTTCAGGCACGGCTCGAGACCATAAAACAGCAACATCTTGAGTTAAAAAGGAATTAACACCACGCACCCATGCATTATCCGAGCGTTCGCAATTTACATCAAAATGCACCACCTGCATGGATGCATGAACACCTCTGTCCGTTCGTCCTGCAGCATAGACTTGAACAGGATGCCCTGCTATTTTCTCTATGGCAAATTCTAAGTGTTCTTGTACGGACAAACAATCAGGCTGACGCTGCCAGCCCGCGAACCTTGTACCACGATACTCTACACCAATTGCCCAACGCATTCTGTTTCTTTCATATAACAAAAAAGCACAGCAACCAAGATTGCTGTGCTTTTGCTTGAATCTAGTTTGATAATTGTAACGGAATTATCAATCAGACTAAAGTTAGCTTAATGTAGAAATGATCGATCTAGCTTCATCTTGTTGAGCAGAGCTACCTTCAGCAACTACCTCCTCAAGAATTTCTCTCGCACCTTCGTGATCCCCCATTTCAACATATGCCTTTGCCAAGTCTAGTTTTGTAGAGACTGGATCATCACCTTGTACATCATCAAAACCCGAGATCTCGCTTGATTCTGACTCACCAAGATCTAAACTAATTGAATCCAAATCAAAATCAGAAGTTTCTGTCGATTCTAACGAAGTCTCTGGTGCACCTTCCGAAACCGATGGCTCGTCAAAACCATCGAAAGAGAAGTCAAAATCAGGGGCCTCATCTTCTTTAAGTTCGGCAGTATTGAGCACAGGGGGCTCTTCATTCGGCTTATCTTCAGTTAAAGCGTCACCAAGGTCAAAGTCAAAATCTAACAAACTATCATCAGATTTAATTTCCTCTGCCGAAGTTGGCTCTTCAGCTTCTAGCACAGGCAGTTCATCATCGAGATTAACCTCAACCCCGCCAAGATCTTCCATCAGAAGATCTGGTTCAGAGGTCTCTGGAAGCGCTAATTCTGGTTCTTCGATTGCATCAAAAGAAAGCATGTCCAAGCCATCTTCATCAGCAGAAGCAATCTCTTCTTCAACTTCAGCAACCTCAGGTACATCAGCGGCAAAAGAGCCTAAATCAAAATCTAGCATGACTTTATCATCAACTTCAGGCGCAGGGGTATCTTCCACTGCTGCACCAAAGTCCAACGCATCGTCCTCTAGCGAAGGCGCACTAGCGACATCATCCACATCTGAGTGGAAGTCCATCATTTCTTCAGATTGAGGCTCTGCAGCATTTGCAGCCATTAGATCTGCAAATGGATCTAAGTGATCCACATCTTCAGATACTGATGATGCGATTACTGCAGCAGCGCCAGACGCGATGCCATAAAGACTATTACTTGGATCGATCATACGACCCATTTCAGAGGCTTTAGTCCAATTCGCTCCTTGACCTTGCGTTAATGCATTCAGCTCTTTTGCATGCACTTCAAAGTTATCTACATCTTTACGATTAAAGTAGATTTCCATCAGTTTTAGACGTACTTCTTGTCTAGCAGGATCTTTAACAAGTGCATCTTTAAGAATTTCTTCGGCTTGCGGATCACGTCCATATGCCAGATAAACTTCTGCCTCAGCAATTGGGTCAACTTCGTCCGTATCAATTGCGCCCAAACCTTCACGACTAAAGTCAGTTAGGAATGAATTTTCTGTTGCACCAGTATTAATAATTGCACCACCGGTACTACCAATATTGGTATTTGCACGCAAATCGCTACCAGTGATGATGCTGTCAGCAAATGCGGTGGTTTTACGGCGTCGCCAAACTAGTAAACCGCCAAGCAACGCAATCGCACCTACACCACCACCTACCAACGGTAAATTATCTAACAAGATATCCATTGGAGAAGTTTCTGGCTCTGGTTCTGGTGCAATAAATACCTTTTTCTTGGCTGGTTTTGGTTTTTCAACCGAGGCAATGGCCTCTTGTGAAGCAGTAGACTCAACAGTAGAAGCGACTGTTTCAGCTGGTTTTGAAGCAACAACTTCAGGCGTTGCTTTAGAGGCTACAACCTCTTCATTTTTCTTCACAGTCGCTTCGGCGCCTTTTTCAATCTTAGCGCCAGCTGCATTTTTCATTTCAAGCAACTCTTTGAGTTGTTTGTTCATTTTTTCAAGTTCGGCAATTCTCGCTGAACTTTCTTTAGCTGATTTTTCTTTGGCTATAGATTCATCTTGTAAAGCATCAATTTGCTTTTGCAAGTTCTTGATTTTAGAGGAATCTTTGCCTGCAGCAGCACCTAATTCAGATTGGGATAGTTTGACAACATCTTTTGTACCAGTTGCCTTTGGAGCAGCTTTATCTTCAACTTTTGGCGCAATTTTCCCAGTTGCTTTTGCACTAGATGATTCTGTTGGCTCAGACTTCTCTGCCACCATTCCGGCTAGTTTTGTTTTATACGATTGCCAATCGGAAGAATGCGCTTGAACCTCTTTGTGCGCTTCATTTGCGCTAATTGAACTAATATCTCCGCTAGAAGGTAGTTTTAGTACGCTACCCACTTTTAGACGGTTCATATTTTGTCGGTCAAATGCACTAGGGTTTGCTCTATATAAAGCAACGAGCATTTGATCTAAGTTCACACCAGGGGCTTTATTTTCAGAAGCGATCTCAGCTAAGGTATCTCCACGCTTCACCTTATAGCTTCCATCCCCACTTGCTGGTTCATCTGTTTTCTCTGGCGCTTCAGCCTTAAGTTTCTTGGCCACTTTTTCAACAGGGACATCAGATGCCAAGTTCGCATTACTTCTTACTTTAGGTGCTTTTTGCTTTGAAGCATTAACTTTGCCTGATTTAGGCAACGTAACGGAAGTAGAGCCAGAACTAATCGCAGGCGCCGCGTAATCTACTGGATCAAGTAGGGCTGTAAATTCTTTGACCATTTTCCCTGATGGCCAACCCAACTCTAATAACATATCTACAAATGGCTCATTTACCGACTGACTAGTCGTCACACGAATGTATGAACGATTTGCTTTACGCTCGATTGTGAATCTGGCGCCTGTAAGATAGGAAGGATATTCAATTCGAGCATCTTTAAATGCATCTGCCGAAGCCAATCTAACTGTGAAATTAGAAACATCGTCAGAGGGCGAAGTGATTAACTCAATCTCCGCACTTAGGGGTTGCCCTAGACCTGAAAGCACAGTTAGCTTTCCTAGCCCTGCAGCAAATAAGCCTGTTGGCAACATTGCCAATGCCGCTGCAATTGCTGTGGCTTTTATTTTAGCTTTAACCGGCACGATGCCTCTCCTTGCCATTGCAAAAATTTGTGGATGTCATATTTTAAAATAACATCAAGCAGTTAGCGTTGCAAGTTTATCCGTCACATTAATTAAAGTGCATCTAAACTTGCTTTTTCTATCATTTTTTCAATAAAAATAAAGGCTTATGACATTTGATAGCCATTTTTTTTATTCTTCGATCGTATTACCCTCGATTAACTCAAGCAAATTAACAACAGTTTTAACCACATTTGCAACAGGATCCAAGGCTAAATAGCAAATGCATCTAGATTCACTTACCTGTCTAACGCGGGAGACAAATACCTGCTCTTTACCAACCGCATCCACGGGCGTCATATAACCACCCGGTTTTGCTTCATCAATAATAGAGAGTTGATCAGCTGTTTCTAGTAGCGTTTTCCACGTTTTGGTTTCAAGAGGATATTTTAAATCGATGACAATTTTTGCAGTTGCACCATAAAAAACAGGTACGTGAGATGCAAAAACACTAATCGTCGCCTCTTCTTCTAATAAAGAAGCAATAGAGTTTTCTAGTTCTATCTCAAATGATGATGTCGCACAACTGTCCAAACGCCCTACATGAGGAATCGTATTAAATGCAGCGCGAACTGGGAAAGCGGCAACTTCCACATCCTGACTATTGAATAATGCAACCGTTTGCTGAGCTAATTCTTCAACCGCACTTTTCCCTTTAGATGCGGCTGGTAATGACAAAGTTATATCAAGCGCACTAATGCCATTTTCTTCATCTAGCACTTCGACGATTGGCTTGAGCATATTAATAAATGGGGAGGAAATCTGAACATCCTGCCCAAGTTGGTCGATAGTTAATTTCGCCAATTGCTCTTCATTTAATCCAACTGACGTTTGGTTAATGCGCACGACCCGACAGTTTTTATTCAATGCTCTAGAAACATATCTTTCTGTCACAATTTGTGGGGTAGCAAAAATTGCTACATTCACTTGCGAGAAATCAAAATCATCCAATTGCTTAACTGGAACAAACTTTCCCTTTAACTCAACCTCTTCGCCAACAGACTCACCGGTTGCCAAGCAAAACAAGCGGTCAAAAGTGAGTGATGACTCATTTAGGGATTCAACAATTGCATTACCAACCAAACCAGTTGCCCCAACAATCGCAATAGATGTCTTTTCTGTCATTCCAAACTAACTTCCAAATAAAAATGATTGATAACTAAAGGTATTTTTAGAAAGTATACAAGCACAAAGGGCGCTTTGCGCGCCCTTTTTGAATACCACTACAATTTTGCTATTGATTATTTATCTAGCAAAATACGTAGCATTCTACGTAGAGGCTCAGCAGCACCCCATAGTAGTTGATCACCAATCACAAAAGCAGAAATGTATTCTGGTCCCATGTTTAGTTTACGTACACGACCAACACCTACCTGTAAACCGCCAGTAATTGAAGCTGGGGTCAATTCTTGCTCAGTGATAGAACGATCGTTTGGAACCCATTTTACCCACTGGTTTCCTGATTTGATGATTGACTCGATCTCTTCCAATGGAAGGTCTTTTTTCAATTTAATCGTCAGCGCCAAGCTATGGCAGCGCATTGCACCAATACGAACACAAAGACCATCGACAGGAATCACATCTTGATTACCAAGAATTTTGTTAACTTCTGCTTGGCCTTTCCACTCTTCTTTAGACTGACCATTATCTAACTGCTTGTCGATCCATGGAATTAATCCACCAGCCAAAGGAGCAGGGAAAAACTCACGAGGCACATCTTCACGGATGGTTTTTGCTACTTTGCGATCGATTTCCAAAATAGCAGAAGATGGTGTTGCTAATTCTTCAGCAACAGCTGCATTAATCACACCCATACCTTTTAGCAATTCACGCATGTGATTTGCACCGCCGCCAGATGCAGCCTGGTAGGTCATAGAGCTAACCCAGTCAACCAATCCTTCACGGAACAATGCGCCGACACCCATCAACATAATTGAGTTTGTACAGTTTCCGCCGATGTAATTTTTTACGCCACGTGCCAAGCCATCTTTGATCACATTCATGTTGACTGGATCTAGAATGATTAGCGCCTCGTCATCCATACGCAAGGTAGAGGCAGCATCAATCCAATAGCCATTCCAGCCAGCTGCACGCAACTTTGGAAATACTTCAGTAGTATAGTCGCCACCTTGGCAAGAGATGATGACATCCATTGCTTTTAGCGCATCGACAGAGAATGCATCTTGCAATGCTGGTGACGCCTTACCCACATCAGGAGCTGCACCACCTACATTACTAGTTGTAAAAAATACTGGATCAATTAAAGCAAAATCTTGCTCTTCACGCATACGTTGCATCAGCACAGAGCCGACCATGCCGCGCCAACCTACAAATCCTACTTGCATTACTTTCCCCTACTTTGTCAGTTTTTACTCCGCTTCCCTGGCCCCTTCCGCTTGCGGAGCCAAGGCGGGAGGTGCATGACGTCAAACCAAGATAATTGTCTTGGTCTTCTTGGTGATAATGGTGGTGATAGAAAGCACAGTTGCACGGCCTGCAGACGCAACAATGCCTGCCTTGTGGGCATGCTTGCGTGATGCAGTGATAGCAACGAATGAGTAGTTCATGTAAAACAAGTGCTTTCTGTTCGTCTGAATGAAATCAGAGCTGATGAATTTTCGATCAGCTCTGATCATACATCAAAATTTATTGAAGTGCAGCCAAAACTGCATCGCCCATTTCTGTAGTCGATACTTTGTTGGTACCTGGCTCATAAATATCACCAGTGCGATAACCTTGAGCAAGCACTTTCTTCACTGCATTTTCAATGCGTAACGCTTGCTCTTCTTGACCGAAGCTATAGCGCAACATCATTGCAGCTGACAGAATCGTCGCCAATGGGTTGGCCATGTTTTTGCCTGCAATATCAGGCGCTGATCCATGGCAAGGTTCGAACAAGCCTTTGTTGTTTTCATCCAAAGAAGCGGATGGCAGCATTCCAATTGAGCCAGTTAGCATGGAGGCTTCGTCGGACAAAATATCACCAAACATATTGCCTGTGACCATGACGTCGAATTGTTTTGGATTACGTACTAATTGCATAGCAGCGTTATCAACCAGCATATGGCTTAATTCAACGTCTTGGTAGTCTTTGTGTACTTCAGTTACGACATCACGCCATAATTGGGTAGACTCAAGCACGTTCATCTTATCTACTGAACACACTTTGCGATTACGACGGCGTGCTGTTTCAAATGCTACTTTTGCAATACGGCGAATCTCTGACTCAGAGTAAACCATGGTGTTATAACCCACACGCTCGCCGCCGCGCTCTTCAATACCACGTGGTTCACCAAAGTAAATATCTCCGACTAGTTCACGAATAATGATGATATCTAGCCCAGAAACCACCTCTGGCTTCAAGGTCGAAGCATTAGCTAGTTCAGGATATAAAATCGCTGGTCTTAAGTTAGCAAAAACGCCAAGTTGTTTACGAATACCTAGTAATCCCCGCTCTGGACGCTGCTCTCTAGGCAAGGTATCCCATTTTGGACCACCAACTGCGCCTAGCAAAATTGCATCTGCTTCTTTTGCTAATCTTTGCGTGGCTTCAGGGTAAGGAGTGCCGGTTTCATCCACTGCACCACCACCCAGTAGGCCGTATTCAAACTCCATTTTCAAGCCATCTTGCTTTAGCACTTCTAACACACGCATCGCTTGAGAAACAATTTCTGGACCAATGCCATCACCTGGCAATACACAAATTTTCATTATTTCTTACCTGTTGTCTTGATAGTAAATTAGGCAGTTAATCTAACTGCCTAATTGAAAGAATATCTATCTGTTGATCAACCAAACAACCAAGGTTGCTGTTGTTTACGAGTCTCTTCAAATGCTTTGATTTTTTCAGCATGCACTAGCGTAAGGCCGATTTCATCAAGTCCATTTAACATGCAATGCTTACGGTGCTCTGTAATATCAAAACTATAAGATTGGCCGTCAGGTGTCGTTACTTTTTGTGCAGCTAAATCAACAGACAATTGATAGCCTTCATTTGCTTCTGTTGCGTTAAATAGGCTATCGACCACTTCTGCTGGCAAGACAATCGGTAACACACCATTTTTGTAGCAGTTATTAAAGAAAATATCTGCAAAACTAGGCGCAATAACGACTCGGAAGCCATAATCTTCTAACGCCCATGGAGCATGTTCACGACTTGAACCACAGCCAAAGTTTTCACGTGCCAGAAGCACCTTTGCACCTTGGTAACGTGGGAAGTTCAGAACAAATTCAGAGTTCAAAGGGCGAACAGAGTTATCCATTCCTGGTTCGCCATGGTCTAGATAACGCCACTCATCAAAAAGGTTAGGTCCAAAACCTGAACGCTTAATCGATTTTAAAAACTGTTTTGGAATAATTGCATCTGTATCCACATTGGCGCGATCCAATGGACAAACAATTGCTTGTAAGGTTGTAAATGCTTGCATTTTAGGTTGCCGCTTTCTGGATGGCTTCGCCACCCTTTTCAATATCTTTACCGATTCCTTTGACAGTATTGCAACCAGCAAGACCTAATACCAACGCAAACAACATTAACATTGCCATAATAGATTTCATGTTGACTCCTTTACTGTAATTTAGGCATGAATCAAGATTTAAATTGCCAGCTCCGTACATCGACAAAACTACCTTTTACTGCAGCAGCAGCAGCCATTGCCGGACTCACTAAGTGAGTTCTACTGCCCTGACCTTGGCGACCTTCGAAGTTACGGTTGCTAGTAGAGGCACAACGCTCTCCCGGCTGTAGACGGTCTGCGTTCATTGCCAAGCACATAGAACAACCTGGTTCACGCCATTCAAACCCAGCTTCGATAAATACTTTGTCTAGGCCTTCTTTTTCCGCTTGCTCCTTCACATAACCAGAGCCCGGAACAACCAAAACATATTTTACGTTTGCAGCTTTTTTGTAGCCGCGAGCAATAGATGCCGCCTCGCGAAGATCTTCGATACGAGAGTTTGTACAGGATCCGATAAAAACTACATCAACTGGAATATCTGTAATATTCGTGTCAGCAGCCAACCCCATATAGTTCAATGCACGCTCAATAGAGCCTTTTTTTACCGCATTGTCTTCATTTGCTGGGTTTGGTACTTTGTTATCTACGCCAACAACCATTTCTGGCGAAGTTCCCCACGTAACTTGAGGAATAATATTCTCAGCAGTTAACTCAACCACCGAATCAAACTGAGCACCTTCATCAGACACCAAAGTACGCCAGTAAGTTGCAGCAGCTTCAAATTGGTCTGCAGTTGGTGCAAATGGACGGCCTTTTACATATTCAATCGTCTTTTCGTCAACCGCGACCATACCCGCCCGCGCACCACCTTCAATTGCCATATTACAGAGGGTCATCCGACCTTCCATTGACAGCGAACGAATAGCGGAACCACCAAATTCAATGGCATAGCCAGTACCACCTGCGGTACCAATTTTTCCAATAATTGCCAATGCGATGTCTTTAGCAGTAACACCAACAGGCAGATTACCCTCTACTTTTACCAACATTGATTTTGACTTCTTAGCTACCAATGTCTGGGTAGCTAAGACATGTTCAACTTCAGATGTACCAATACCATGCGCCAAACAACCAAACGCACCGTGGGTTGATGTATGACTATCACCACAGACGACTGTCATCCCTGGCAATGTTGCACCTTGCTCTGGGCCAACAACGTGTACGATACCTTGACCTTTATCCTTAAATGGGAAGTATGCAAGTGAACCTACTTCACGGATATTTGCGTCTAAGGTATCCACTTGTTGGCGAGAGATAGGATCTTGAATGCCTTTGTCCCAATCATTGGTTGGGGTATTGTGATCTGCTGTAGCGACAATTGAGCTAATTCGCCAAGGTTTACGACCTGCGATTTTTAGACCTTCAAATGCCTGAGGGCTAGTTACTTCATGAACTAGGTGACGGTCGATATAAAGAAGTGCTGTTCCATCTGATTCTTGATGGACAACATGGCTTTCCCAAAGCTTATCGTACAACGTTTTTGCGGTCATAATCGTCTGCTTCTTTACGAAAAAAAGTAAGTGAAACGATTATTACACAGGGTGATACGCAAATATAGTAGTCACAAAAACTACCAGGATAAATCCAATGTAGTACCACTTTAATTTACATTGAATTTATCCGCGTGATGAAATGGCATTAGATGAAGGTGTCCACAGCCAAGCCATCTAGGCCGATCTGTTTCGTAATAACCGTTGGCGCAACTGTTGCATCTGTTTCTGCTGTTGCAGTGACAGCGCCAATATTACCAATGGACTTAGAGGAAGATTTTCCATCAGACTTACCCTGAGCCTGTCTTTGCTCGGATTGCTGAGAGCCCACATTCACATTCGCCAAACTCAAACCACTTCCAGAAAACATTTCAATCAACTGAGGTGCGGCAGATTGAATTGCTTCCCTTACCGCAAGGTGAGGTGAACTAAAACTAACCGAAGCTTCTTGATTCTGGATATCCAAGCGAACAGATACAGGCCCTAGGTTAGGTGGGTTTAAGTGTAATTCCGCAGACTGAAGATCTTGACCTGCCATCATTAACACACGCTGGCTCATCGCATTTGCCCACGCATCATCACCAACAGGCACATCAACAGACATTTGGCTAGATTGATCTACCGCGACATCAGTCGACACATTTTGCACAGCATGGCGACCTTTGGCTTCTTGGATATGATTCAGTAATTCACTACTAAAATCACTACCATCCGCCTCACTTGTCTTAGCATCTGATTTTAAGAATAAACTGGATAGTTCTTCAGGAGAAATTGCGGCAACATCTGCCGCTTCAACGCCACTCACGGCAGAATTTGCCTCATCAATCATTTTAAAATCTTGTGATAAATCATCAGCATCTGAAGATTGATTATTTAACTGACTAGATAAAGCGGTTTGCTGATGGGCAACACCAAACATAGAGGCCATGAGCGAGGCTAAGCTTGAGTCTGAAGTATCATCCTTTGAATCTTTTTTGGTTTTGCCTAATGTATTAGATGCTAACTCATCCGATAAATTCGTTGAACCAGACTGAGATTGGCCCGACATTAATGCAGCAAGTTGCTCTGCAGAGACACCTGGCAGCGTATTTTGCAGCATTTGGAGGAATAATGAATCTTGCGAGCTAGCCGTTTCGCCGGACGAATCCGCAAATAATAGACTTGCTAGATTCGTTGTTTTATTTGCAGTGGTTTTAGCACTGGCGTCGGTGTGAACTGAGGTTAGATTAATCATCGCTATGCTCCAAGATGGTCACACCATATGAAGCAAAGTTTATGCCAGACTATTACTAATGAATATTAACCGTTCTCAGGCGTGTGCCGCCCTGCTCTGCCTGCAAACTCATCATTGAGTTTTTGCTCTTGCTTATTTTCTTTTTTAAGTTCATTAGCGTGATGTCTAACTTCTAATGCTTCAAACGCTTGAACCTTTGAACGCTTTTCCATCCATTGATTTCTTGCAGCAACCAAGATCTGCTCGTACCGCTCGACTTCTTTTTGTTGCTGCTGAATGGCGGTATCTAATTTGCTCATAAACAATTGATAATCTTTTAATTGAGCAATAGTGATACCTTGGGATTGCGTTTGGCCCAGCTTATCAAGGTAATCTTGGCGGTATTGGCCAAGTGTTTGAAACTGCTGTTGACTCTGATTTAAGCGCTTTTGCGCATCTTGCATTGTCCGAGCTGCTTTATCTTCATCTTGCCTTGCTAGCTCCAGCAGTTTCTCGAATTGAAACTTGGCCATCCTTTAATTGCCTTTAGCGGCGCGCACCGGGAATTCTTGGCGTAGTCACTTTAACATCCGCATTCTGACCACGATGGCGTAATGCATGATCAATCAACACCAATGCCAACATTGCTTCAGCGATAGGCGTTGCACGAATACCAACGCAAGGGTCATGACGACCCGTTGTTTGCATCATTACTGCATTGCCGTTTAAATCAATTGAATTTCTATCTTGCGGGATACTAGATGTTGGCTTGATTGCAATGCTCACGCGGATGTCTTGTCCAGTAGAAACGCCACCCAAAACACCACCGGCATGATTGGTTGCAAATCCAGTTGGCGTCAGTTCATCACAATGCTCAGAACCCTTTTGTGCAATTGAAGCAAATCCAGCACCGACTTCCACCCCTTTTACCGCATTGATGCCCATCATTGCATAAGCAATATCCGCATCTAAACGATCAAATACGGGTTCACCCCAACCCACAGGAACACCTTCAGCCACCACATCAATTCGAGCGCCAATAGAATCACGTGCAGCTCTAATTTCATCCATATATGATTCAAGTGTAGGAACAATTTCTGCATTCGGCGCAAAAAAAGGATTATTGCCCACCTCATCCCAGCTAACGAACGGAATTTGTACACTGCCTAATTGGCTCATATAACCACGGATGGTAATTCCAAACTTTTCCGCTAGCCATTTTTTAGCAACCGCGCCCGCAGCCACTCTAACAGCAGTTTCTCTCGCACTAGAACGACCACCACCACGATAATCACGGATACCATATTTATGCCACCATGAATAATCCGCATGTCCAGGGCGGAAGGTTTGCATAATCTTGGAATAATCCTGGCTACGCTGGTCAGTGTTACGAATCAGCAGAGCAATTGGCGTGCCAGTCGTTTTGCCCTCAAAAACGCCAGATAAGATTTCCACCTGATCAGGCTCTTTACGTTGCGTCACGTGTCGTGATGTACCTGGCTTTCGTCTATCCAAGTCTTGTTGAATATCTTCAGCAGTAATCTCCAATCCAGGAGGGCAGCCATCAATCACACAGCCGATACCAGGACCATGGCTTTCGCCAAAAGATGTAACCGTAAAAAGAAGACCAAAAGTATTACCAGACATGGATGAACCCTGAAGGAAATATGCAAGAAAGAAGCGTATTCTAACATAAGACGATTTAACGTTTTCTCGAGTTAGATACCTTCCCTTAAGTTTAAACAGATAATTCCATTCTATCTTTATAACAAAATAGTCTTTAAGATGTGTTTTTATTGCACTAATCTTATCGCATGAATTTTTAAATACAGGAAACACCGCATGAAAATCGCAAACTCCGTCACAGATTTGATTGGGAATACACCACTTGTCAAAATCAACCGATTGACTGAGGGTGCTAGCGCAACGGTTGCTGCTAAGCTCGAATTCTTTAACCCTGGCCACAGCGTGAAAGATCGTATCGGTGCAGCCATGATTGATGCCGCTGAAGCCGCTGGGAAAATTACACCAGAAACGATCATCGTTGAACCAACCTCAGGTAACACAGGCATTGCTATTGCCATGGTTTGCGCAGCTAGAGGCTACAAATGCGTGCTCACGATGCCTGAAAGCATGAGTAAAGAGCGCAGAATGCTATTGCGTGCTTACGGCGCAGAGCTAGTCTTAACACCAGCTGCTGAAGGCATGGGTGGCGCAATCAAAAAGGCAGAAGAGCTAGCGGCCAGCGATAGCAAGTACCTAATTTTGCAGCAGTTTGCTAACCCAGCAAACCCTGAAATTCACCGCCAGACAACTGCAGAAGAAATTTGGCGTGATACCGATGGGAAAGTGGATATAGTTGTAGCTGGTGTTGGTACCGGCGGCACAGTAACAGGGATTGGTGAAACCTTAAAAGCCAAAAATCCTAACATTCAAGTATTTGCCGTAGAACCAGATGCATCACCAGTGCTTTCTGGCGGAGCCAAAGGCCCGCACCCAATTCAGGGTATTGGTGCAGGGTTTGTGCCAGCTATTTTAAACACCGAGGTTTATAACGAAGTTGTTCGTGTAAAAAACGAAGATGCGTTTGATACAGCAAGAAAAATGGCTACACAAGAAGGGTTGCTAGTAGGTATTTCTAGTGGTGCAGCAACTTGGGCGGCCATTGAACTAGCAAAGAAACCAGAAAATGCGGACAAGCTAATTGTTGTAATTATCCCATCATTTGGTGAGCGCTATCTTAGCACCCCACTTTATGAACACTTAGCAAACTGAGCATCAATTGATGCATCAATCAAAAAAAGCCGCCTTCAAAGGCGGCTTTTTTGATGACGGAAGAAACAGAACCATCATTTCAGTTCAATTAGAGTACCGCAACAGGATAAGAACCAAGCACTTTTACAAATGCAGCACGCTCTTTTAATGCTTCAATCGCATCTACCACGTGTGCGTCAGTAGAGTGACCTTCCACATCAACAAAGAAAACATATTCCCATAGACCAATCCGAGACGGTCTAGACTCGAATTTGGTCATCGATACACCGCGTTCAGCCAGAGGCGCCAATAATTGATGTACGGCACCAGGCTGGTTTTTAGCAGACATCACCAAGGAAGTTTTGTCTTTTCCACTACTAGTTGCATCATGTGGACCTAACACCAAGAAACGTGTGGTGTTATTTGGCTCATCTTCAATGTTAGAAGCAAGTTGAGTCAAATTAAAACGCTCAGCAGCTGCATCGCCTGCAATTGCGGCAAACCTGGCATCTGCTGCGGCCAATCTTGCTGCTTCCGCATTGCTTGCCACTGATACGCGCTCTACATCTGGTAGATGTGTATTCAACCATTCATGACACTGACCCAGTGACTGAGCGTGAGAGTACACCTTCTCGATCCCTTCTAGGGAAGGCGTATTACGCAATAAATGCTGATGAATTCTTAACACCACTTCACCGCAAATTTGTAGCGGTGTTTGAGTTAACAAGTCTAATGTACGACCTACTGCACCTTCGGTAGAGTTTTCTACAGGCACAACGGCGTAATCTACATCACCGGACTCTGCAGTTCTAAAGACTTCATCAATTGAAACACAAGGTTTTAGATTTGCTGCATGGCCAAAATGCTTCACACTCGCCGACTCACTAAATGTGCCACTTGGACCAAGATGCGCAATCGTTAATGGTTTTTCTAACGACAAGCACGCAGACATAATCTCACGGAACAAGCGAGCAACCGTTTCGCCCGACAAAGGACCAGGATTAACATCCTTAATGCGGCGTAAGACTTGCGCTTCACGCTCCGGGCGATAAATCACTCCACCGCCTTTTATTTCGCCAATTTTCCGTGCATGTTCGGCACGTTCATTTAGGCATTGCAAAACCTTAAGATCCAGCGCATCGATCGCGTCGCGGTGTTGCTTTAGTAAATCATCAGACATTTCTCTCTCCGCTTGGCATTAACCGTTACGCTGTGCAAAGTCTTTCATGAAACTCAATAATGCTTGAACACCCTCGACAGGCATTGCATTGTAAATAGATGCGCGCATTCCCCCTGCAATCTTGTGACCTTTTAGCTGTAACAACCCAGCCGCTTTGGATTCTTTCAAGAATGCAGCATCTAGTGCTTCATCTTTTAATCTGAAAACCACATTCATACGAGAACGATCGGCTTCTGCAATTGGGCTATAGTAGAAACCGCCACAATCGTTTAGGTAGTGATAAAGCAAATTAGATTTCTCAACATTGATAGCTTCCATCGCTGCAACGCCACCTTGTGCCTTTAACCACTTAAATACTAAACCAGCCAAGTAAATACCATATGTAGATGGGGTGTTATACATAGACCCTGCATCGGCATACTTTTTGTAATCGTAGGTCACAGGGGTAATTGGCAAAGATTTACCAATTAAATCATCTCGAACAATGACTAAAGTTAATCCACTTGGACCAATATTTTTCTGGGCACCCGCATAAATCAGGCCAAATTTAGAAACATCAATTTCGCGAGATAAAATATTAGACGACATGTCCGCCACTAATGGCACATCACCCACTTCTGGAACCCACTGAAACTCTAACCCACCCACTGTTTCGTTCGGAGTGTAATGCACATAAGATGCATCTTTAGATAACTTCCACTCACTAAACGCTGGGATATGGTCAAAACGACTATCAGCACTAGAACAAACTTCGTTCACTTGGCCAAAACGCGCCGCTTCTTTCATCGCCAATGTAGACCAGTGGCCAGTATTGACATAATCGGCTTTGCCCGTTGCGCCGATCAAGTTAAGCGGAACTGCAGAAAATTGACCTTGCGCACCACCTTGCAAAAACAAGATTTGGTAGTTAGAAGGAATATTCATTAATTCGCGTAAATCTGCTAACGCCTCATCAATGATAGATTGGAACTCTGGCCCGCGATGGCTCATTTCCATCACACTCATTCCACTTCCATGCCAATCAATCAACTCAGCTTGTGCTTGCTCTAGAACAGGTCTTGGCAGTACAGCCGGTCCTGCTGAAAAATTGAATATAGTCATCCTACTCGCCACTCAAATCTCGTTATTTGCTCATTCAGCAAAGAATAAATTATTCTTCTGCTGCGGCCTCTTCACCATCAACGGCAACATCTTCTGCATCACTCTCGATTACCTTGGCCAAACCAGTTAACAACTCACCTTCATCCAAGTTAATCAAGGTTACCCCTTGCGTTGCACGACCCATTTCACGAATCTCTGCAACACGGGTACGAATCAATACACCACCAGTCGTAATCAGCATGATTTCATCGGTTTCTTGCACCAAGGCAGCCGAAACCACTTTACCGTTACGTTCACTAGTCTGAATTGCGATCATCCCTTTAGTACCGCGTCCATGACGAGTGTATTCAGTGATAGAAGTACGCTTACCAAAACCATTCTCTGTCGCAGTTAATACAGACAGTGATTCACCTTCAGCAACTAGCAAGGCCATGATTTTTTGATCTGCCTCTAGGCTCATACCACGCACACCACGCGCGCCACGACCCATTGGACGAACATCATTCTCATCAAAACGCACGGCTTTACCTGCATCAGAGAACAACATGACGTCATGCTTGCCATCTGTAATCGCCACACCAATGAGGTGATCACCATCATCTAATGTCACAGCAATAATGCCGGCTTTACGCGGATTACTAAAATCAGATAATGGCGTTTTCTTCACTGTTCCGAGTGCAGTTGCCATGAAGATATATTGATCTTCAGAGAACTCTTTTACAGGCAGAACAGCAGAGATCTTCTCACCTTCAGACAATGGCATTAAACCAACCATTGGCTTACCGCGGGAGTTACGTGTTCCCTGAGGTAATTCATACACCTTTAACCAGTACACACGACCTGCATCAGAGAAGCACAAGATGTAATCATGGGTATTTGCAACAAATAGGCGATCAATAAAATCGTCATCCTTCATTGCCGTCGCTTGCTTACCACGACCACCACGTTTTTGAGCACGGTAGTCTTCCAATGGCTGGGCTTTAATATAGCCACCATGCGAAAGGGTTACGACCATGTCTTGCGGTGCAATCAGATCTTCTGTACTTAGGTCTTGGGCATTAATGACAATTTCTGAGCGACGTGCATCGCCATATTGCGCTTTAATCGCATTCAGCTCTTCGCCGATAATAGCGGTCACCCGCTCTGGACGCGCCAGAATATCCAGCAAGTCTGCAATCTTATCTAGAATGTCACGATACTCATTGAGAATCTTGTCCTGTTCTAGACCAGTTAGGCGTTGTAGACGAAGATCCAAAATCGCTTGCGCTTGAACTTCTGTCAGGCGATAGCCTTGGCTAACCAAACCAAACTCCGGAGACACATCCTCTGGGCGGGTCGCATCGCTTGATGCACGTGAAAGCATCTCTTCGACTAGCGCAGACTTCCAGAAACGCTCCATTAAGCCTTGTTTAGCAATCGCAGGGGTTGCCGCAGCTTTAATCAGCGCAATGACTTCATCCACATTCGATAAAGCAACCGCCAAGCCTTCTAATACATGACCGCGCTCACGAGCTTTACGCAATTCAAAGATGGTGCGGCGAGTCACTACTTCACGGCGGTGACGCAAGAAGCATTCAATTAATTGCTTCAAGTTAAGTAGACGTGGCTGACCATCAACCAGTGCAACCATGTTCATACCGAACGTATCTTGCAACTGCGTCATTTTGTATAGGTTATTAAGTACAACGTCGGCGTTCTCACCACGTTTTAACTCAATCACTACACGCATACCGTCTTTATCAGACTCATCTTGAATATGAGAAACACCTTCAAGACGCTTGTCATTGACCAACTCTGCAATTTTTTCTAGCAAAGTACGTTTATTGACTTGGTAAGGTAATTCATCCACCACGATCATCTGGCGGTTACCTTTTTCCATCTCTTCAATATGGCAACGCGCGCGCATCACGACACGACCACGGCCTGTGCGGTAGCCCTCACGAACGCCGGTAATGCCGTAAATCAGACCTGCGGTTGGAAAGTCTGGCGCTGGAACAATTTCAATTAAATCGTCAATTGTCAGTTCTGAATTAGCTAACAAGGCAAGGCATGCATCCACCACCTCTGTGAGGTTATGTGGAGGGATATTGGTTGCCATACCAACCGCGATACCTGACGAACCATTAATTAGTAAGTTAGGAATTCGAGTTGGAAGAATAAGTGGTTCGTTTAATGAACCGTCATAGTTAGGGCCGAAATTGACCGTTTCTTTCTCGATATCTTGCATCAACTCGTGAGCAATACGAGACATACGGATTTCGGTATAACGCATCGCCGCTGCATTATCACCATCGACGGAACCAAAGTTACCTTGGCCATCTACTAATAAATAACGCAGAGAGAAATCCTGAGCCATACGTACGATAGTGTCGTACACGGCTGAGTCACCATGAGGGTGATATTTACCAATTACATCACCGACAATACGAGCTGATTTTTTGTATGGTCGATTCCAATCATTGGAAAGCTCATGCATAGCGAATAACACGCGACGATGCACTGGCTTAAGACCATCTCGTGCGTCTGGTAGCGCACGTCCAACAATCACACTCATTGCGTAGTCTAGATAGGACCTACGCATTTCCTCTTCTAGACTGACCGGTATCGTTTCTTTTGCGAATTGTTCCATTAGTTACTCTGGTTAATTTTCCGGGAGGAATAACCCATAGAGTTTAACATGAGCAAGAGATTGCCTCTAGGTTTAGCGTTGAAATCCACTCAATTAATCTGTCATAGCGCTTTAAAATGTAAAAAATTGTCACGACGCTGCGCATTTGCCGCTTGTTTATTAGATTAATAGTGAACTTTTGTTGTAAAATGCATTCAATTTGAATATCAACGCGATGTACATGCCTTGCAATTATGGTTTCTCATGATAGGATTCCAAAGGTATACAACAAATTGATAATTAATTTGAGTCCTAAGTTGAACCTTTGCTAGAAACAATTGACAAATCAACTATCAGGCACTTAAGTTAAGTGTGTATTGATTTAAAACTAACGTTTTAAAAGATTCAGGGAACAGTTTAAAGCCTGCTTAGCAGAGAACATTTTCTGCTAAACAAGTTTTAACTGTAAAAGCTTAAAACAAACGGGAGTTGTTTCTTATGAACAAGACCAAATTAGCATTCGCAGTGATTTCAGCAGTTGTTTCTTTCAGCGCATTCGCTCATGACAGCGATCCATACGCTGGTGACGCATACCTAACAGACACACGTGGTAAAGTTGTTCGCAACGCATACGACGAGTGCTGGAGAACTGGTGAGTGGACACCTGCTAAAGAAATCTACGGTTGTGGTGGCGCAGCTCCTAAGAAAGAAGTGCCAGTTACTCCAGTTGCTGAAACACCAGCAGCGCCAAGCGGCCCAGCTAAACCAGCTTTCGAAAAAGTAATGCTTTCTGCAGAAGCTTTGTTCGACACAAACAAATCTGTTGTGAAATCTGAAGGTAAAGCATCTTTGGATGACCTTGTAAGCAAACTACAACAGTTCCCACAAGTGGAATTGATTCTGTTGACTGGCCACGCTGACTACCGTGGTAGCGACAAAGCAAACCAGAAGCTTTCTGAAAACCGCGCTAATGCAGTTAAAGAATACCTAGTTTCTAAAGGTATTGCTGCTGACCGTATCCAAGCTGAAGGCAAAGGCGAGTCTGAGCCAGTTACCAAACCAGGTGATTGCAAAGGTAAAAAAGGCGCATCATTGTCTGCTTGCCTACAACCAGACCGTCGCGTTCAGGTTGAAATCGCTGTACAGCGCGAAGTTAAGTAATTTAATTTTCTTTCGCGAAAAAGCCCCGCTCTGCGGGGCTTTTTTTATAATGATAGGAAACTGTACTGGGGATTTAAATTAACCAGTACTTAACCAAATGGCCGTTTCCAGCTAAAAACTGAATTAATTGAGATAAATGATATCCAATCAGACTGGATAAGATAAAGTCGAGAACGAGATGAAAAAAATGATGAATCGCGCAATTGTATTGCTTGCTGCTGCAATGGCGACCTCTGTTCATGCTGATGCGATAGGTCAATTAAAAAGTTTTTTAGGCAACACACAAACCGTATCATCTACTTTTAGCCAAGTAGTTCAAGGAAAGAAGAAAACCAATACATCTACAGGTACTTTTGAGTTACAGCGACCAGGCAAATTTCGTTGGGAATACCTGAAACCGTACCAGCAACTTATCGTGAGCGATGGCAAAAAAGTATGGGTGTATGATGCGGACTTAGAACAAGTTACCGAACGCAAATTAGATCAAGCGTTAGGTGATACGCCTGCAGCCCTACTCTCTGGCTCCAATGAACTAGAAAAAGGTTTCTCGCTTAAAAATCTGAGTGATAAAGATGGACTTTCTTGGGTAGAGGCTCTACCTAAACAAAAAGAAGGGACATTTGAAAAAATTGAACTTGGCTTACAAGACAATCTGCTAAAGAGAATGATCTTAAAAGATCAATTTGGGCAAACTACCACACTCGATTTTGCCAATATTGTGAAAAACCCCAAAATTGAACTAAAGCGTTTTAGCTTTACGCCACCAGCTGGCACTGACATTATTAAAGACAAGGAATAACGCTCGGTGAGCGATCTTTTCTCTCAAGCCCCAGCGGCTCCACTTGCTGAATTATTAAGACCACAGTCCATTGATGATGTGATTGGGCAAACACATTTACTTGGTTTAGGCAAACCGCTTCGCTTAGCCTTTGAATCTGGAAAGCCCCACTCGATGATTCTATGGGGCCCGCCAGGGGTTGGTAAAACAACCTTAGCGAGAATTACAGCCAAAGCATTTGAATGTGAATTTATCGCTCTTTCTGCCGTTCTGTCTGGCGTGAAGGATATACGCGAGGCAATGGAGAAAGCGCAACAATATCTGGATAGAGGCGCTAAACGCACCATCTTATTTGTGGATGAGATTCACCGCTTTAATAAGTCTCAGCAAGATGCGCTTTTACCATTTGTCGAATCTGGCTTAGTGACATTTATTGGCGCCACCACAGAAAACCCTAGTTTTGAGGTGAACTCCGCCCTACTTTCACGCGCTCAAGTTTATACACTGAAATCACTCTCTGATAGTGAAATGCACCAATTACTTGAGCGTGCGCAGAAACATGGGCTAGATGGATTAAGCTTTACCAAAGAAGCAGAAGACACTTTAGTTGGTTATGCAGATGGGGATGCAAGACGTTTTCTGAACTTACTAGAACAAGCACAAACGGCCGCCAAATCGGCACGTACGCAAACCATTGATGCAGAATTTGTTACCACCGCCATGAGCATGAATGCTCGTCGTTTCGATAAAGGTGGTGATAATTTTTATGACCAGATTTCTGCACTTCATAAATCAGTACGGGGATCGAGTCCGGATGGCGCACTATATTGGTTTTGCCGGATGATTGATGGTGGTGCGGACCCCAGATATTTAGCAAGAAGAATTGTTCGGATGGCTTGGGAGGATATTGGAATTGCAGACCCCAGAGCCATGCAAATTGCTAACGATGCGGCAGAAACGTTTGAGCGACTTGGCTCACCAGAAGGTGAACTTGCGTTAGGCCAAGCGGTGATTTACCTAGCATGCGCACCGAAGAGTAATGCGGGCTATATGGCATTTAATCAGGCAATGGCGTTTGTGAAGCAAGATAAAAGCCGAGAAGTACCTATCCATCTACGTAATGCTCCTACAAAACTAATGAAAGAGTTGGGGTATGGCCATGAATATCGATATGCGCACGATGAACCCAATGCGTATGCAGCAGGAGAAACGTATTTACCGGATGGAATGCGCGAACCACACTGGTATCAACCGGTCCCGAGAGGCTTAGAAATTAAGATTAAAGAAAAACTGGCTTACTTACAGCAACTGGATGCACAAGCCAGAAAAAAATCTTAATGATAAGTGCCAGATTAGGATCAGTACTTTCGCTAAAATTGTGAAATATCAGATTTTTATTGCTTGTTTTCATTTAGGCTAATGACGAAAGCCCTGAAAATCAGGACAATATCAAAATGAAAGAAATGAATAAAACGGCATAGTGCCGACCGAATAACTTTAGAACGAACTACACTTCACATGTTAGATATTCAATTACTTAGAAATGATCTAGACGCCGTCGTTGCTAGACTGGCAGGTCGTGGTTTTCAGTTGGATACTGAAACGTTTAAGCGTTTAGAAGAAGAGCGCAAAACAGTTCAGACCCGTACACAAGAACTACAGGCACAACGTAATAGCTCATCCAAACAAATTGGTATCGCAAAAAGCAAGGGTGAAGACGTTTCCGCCATCATGGCGCAAGTGGCTAATTTAGGTGACGAGCTGAAAGCAGCGGAAAGCCGTTTGTCTGTCATTCAAGACGAAATGCAAGCGTTATTAAATACCATTCCTAACCTGCCACATGAATCTGTTCCTGTTGGGAAAGATGAACAAGATAACGTGGAAGTTCGCCGTATTGGCACACCAAAAGCATTTGATTTTGAAGTAAAAGATCATGTGGATGTCGGTCAGCCATTGGGTTTAGATTTTGAAACTGGCACAAAGCTATCTGGCACGCGATTTACGCTAATGAAAGGCCAGATTGCACGCCTACATCGTGCCCTAGCGCAGTTTATGTTAAACACCCAAACAGGTGAGCATGGTTACACTGAATGCTACACACCCTACTTGGTGAATAGCGCAACCCTGACTGGTACGGGTCAGTTGCCAAAATTTGAAGAAGACCTATTTAAACTGCCACGCCATGATGCAGAGGCACTGTATCTGATCCCTACTTCAGAAGTCACGCTAACCAATACGGTGCGTGGTGAAATTCTGAAAGCAGAAGATTTACCAATCAAGCTAACCGCCCATACCCCTTGCTTCCGCTCTGAGGCTGGTTCTTACGGCCGCGACACGCGCGGGATGATCCGTCAGCACCAATTTGATAAAGTCGAAATGGTGCAGATTGTTCACCCAGAAAAGTCTTACGAAGCATTAGAAGAAATGGTTGGCCATGCTGAAAAGATTCTGCAATTGCTAGGCTTACCATACCGCGTCATCACGCTATGTACAGGTGATATGGGCTTTGGTGCAACCAAGACTTACGACTTGGAAGTTTGGTTGCCAGCACAAAATACCTACCGTGAGATTTCTAGCGTATCTAACTGCGAAGCATTCCAGGCGCGCCGCATGCAAGCACGCTTTAAGAATGAAGCAGGTAAAAATGAACTAGTACATACCCTGAATGGATCTGGTTTGGCTGTTGGCCGTACCTTGGTTGCTGTATTAGAAAACTATCAGAATGCAGATGGTACTGTGACGGTACCTGAAGTATTGCGCCCTTATATGGGTGGCTTGGAAACGTTGAGCGCTTAATTTCGCACAGACTGTCCCTACCAAACAAGAGCCGGCTTCATGCCGGTTTTTGTTTATCTGGCTAACGCAATAGATTAGATGATTTTAAAAGGCAAAAAAAAACCGGGGTCTAAGCCCCGGCAATGCCCTTCTGATGCACAAAAGATAACAACAAAGCAATTTAAAACAAGGTATTACTTAAAGAAAACTGGTGCCGGTGCTACTGCATTCGGTTGCCCTGGACCGCTGCTGATTAACCATTCGTGGGCAGGGTCGTTCTTGAAGTGCCATTGGCGCTTTGGCCCTGCCATCACATTGAGGTAGTAACTTTCGTAGCCGTAAGGCGCTGAAACCGGGTGGTAGCCTCTTGGCACCATCACCACATCGCCGTCTTCTACTGCCATGGTTTCATCAATGCTA
>NZ_JAJBZT010000013.1 GCF_020564625.1 Leeia speluncae | reverse complement strand
ACATAAATATTTTTTGAAACTTTTAGACCAGATCTTATCTTTCTTCGACACCACTAAATAAAACCAACCTTTAATACCTAAAAATCTCTCTAAACAACTCGAAAACAGCACAAAATCTGACTCAAAACACCAGCAATAGATAATAAACCAAGCTAAACACACAAAAACAAAGCCCCGAGGCGACCCTCGGGGCTTTTGTTTTCAACCTGCTCTAGCGACAGTAATTTAAATACCGTATTTAAATCCACCGCTTGCGGCAATATGCCTAACTGCCGCCGATAAGTTTGGACACACTGTGATGCCATGAGACAGCAACTCTTCGGTTGGCGCTTTTAGATCGGGAATCATAATTGGCATCATGCCTGCTGCAAGAGCAGCCCTAACTCCCGCTTCCGAATCTTCCAAGACAATACACTCTGCTGGATTTACTGATAGTCTGGCTGCTGCTTCTAGAAAAATGTCCGGTGATGGCTTGCCATTCTTAACCTGATCTCCACCAACGAGATGTGGAAAGCGATGAAGTACATTTACGCTTTCTAATTTCTTGCATGCCATGTCATGCCTTGTTGAGGTTGCCACTGCTTTTGGTAAAGGAACACCTTCTAGCCAATCCAACATTTCATGTAGTCCGGGTTTTACAGGAATGCCACTTGTGAATAAGGCTTCTTCATAACGCGCTTTAAAGCGCTCTCTTACTTTTGCCGCATCGAAGGTTGGACCAAAGGTTGCTGATAAGAACACGTCCGCATCTCTAGAGTTTCTTCCTAGGAGTTGCATTGCAATTTCTAGAGTCATATTAAAACCGAAGTCGGCACATGCGGCCATGCCTGCCTTTTGCGCAATCACTTCGGTATCTAACATTAACCCGTCCATATCAAATAGGACGGCTGAAATTTTTACTGTTGTCATGCTCTACTCTACTGTTAGGCTTGTCTTAGCATTCGCAACTAAGATCAATAATGCATTTCGGGTCGATTGTTTTGAAATGCTTTTGAATGATTTTACAGATATCTGCATCGAAACGCGTTTCAGATGAGGTTGCAATATGCTTTGCTTCCTCAAGACTTTTTGCCGTACCAAAATAACACCAATCTTGGACTAGGTGATAATCGCAATGCAATTGACTATTATCCATTTCGGCAACGATCACCATCCCATCAAACGGCCAACTTGCTTGCTTTAACTTACTAATTGCGCTGATGAGTCTTGCGTTATGAAACCCAATACTCTCTTTGCCTACACATGCGCCATCGCATTTATGGATCTGGTAATTAAAACAAGGACTGTTATTTCTTTTACCTGCGGTTTCAAGCCCACAAAAGATCAAGCACAAGCGATGGTTCTCTGCTAGTTTACGTAATGCCTTCTGAGCATCTTTGCTTGAATGGAACAATCCGTAGCGAATTTCGCCTTCTTTTTTAGGCTCATCTGCTTTAATTAGGGCTGGTTTCAGTTGACCATTTGCTTGAGTTTCTAGCACCCAAGTACAGGATCCATCATTTGCACGGAGTTGCTGATTGTAAATTGGTCTTTCTTTTTTGACTGTTTGTGCTTCAAGTAATAGCGCACCAAACTCACCACAAGTTTCTTGTGCTTCTACTTTTCGAATTTGTTGAACCAACGCCTGTTGTTTGGCATCTCGGTGATCTTGGCTAAAATGGTTAAGCACCCGTTTGCGTATTTGCGTACTTTTTCCCACATATAATAGCGCACCGGTTTCGCCGTAAAACCGATAGATACCAGGCCCTTCTGGTAGCGCATCAACCGAATCTGCATCCACCCCTTGTGGTAAAGTTGGTTGCTGAATTTGTTTCATGATGGCTTCATTCACATGCTCTACACCAAAAACCTTGTAGACAGCTTGTAAGAATTGCCAGAGTAATTCTGCGTCGGTTAATGCACGATGCCTGTCCCCTGCGACCAAACCAAGCCGAGACACAATGGCGTCTAAGTTATGTTTATAGTGTTCGGGGTAAAGTGCTTTAGATAGTTTGACGGTGCAAAGCGTATTTGCCCGAAACGGCAGGTTTAATCGGGCAAATGAATGTTTTAAAAAGCCGTAATCAAACCGCGCATTATGAGCAATAAACAATTTGCCTTTTAATTTCTGCAAAACCTCTTCTGCAAGCACTTCAAAGCAAGGCGCATCAGCCACCATTTCATCGTTAATACCGGTTAACTGCTGAATGAATGCAGGAATAGATTGCTGCGGGTTGACCAATGAACTCCATTGGCGAACGCCTTCCTCATCGACTTCTACAATGCCTATTTCTGTAATACGGTCTTTGTGAATGGAGGCACCAGTGGTTTCCAAATCAACAAACACTAGTGGAGGAAGGCTTTTCATAACGTTTCTTAATCTAAATTGGCTTAACAAGTTGCATTATTGTGCAACAGGTGATTTCCATTTACCAGACAAGCCCCAACTGACCAGCCCCAAGACAACCAAGCCAAACATGCCTCCAGCCAACCAAATAACAGAATGAGAAAGAATGGGAGACACAACACCACTAACTACCCCCGCAAGCCCTACTTGAATAGCTGATTGCAACGAAGCGACCATCCCCCTTCTTTGCGGAAATAAATCTAACGCTACAATCGTGATACTTGCTGAAGACAGTGACATGCCGCAGGTGTAAATCATTACAGGTAGAATTGTCCACGGCAATGATGGCGGGAAAAATGAGTGATAGCCAACATTAAAAATAGAGGCAAAACCCATAATACAAAATGCGAGGCAGACGGTATAAGAGGTTGAATGCGTGGCAGCCATTTTTCCTGATAACCAGCCACCTAGAAAAATACCAAACACTGCGGGTACAAATAAGTAACCAAACTCTGCACCTTTTAAGCCTAGATGAGTAGTTAGTAATACCGGTGCTGAAGAAATATAGAGAAATAAGCCCCCGAAATTTAAGGCAACGGTTAACGCGACCATAAGGAAAGTAGGATTCAACGCCATTTCTTTATAGCCCACCGCTAATGCGCGTGGTGACAATGACTGACGCTTATTTACAAGTAGTGTTTCTGGCAACCAGCGATAACATACATATAACAAAATGGAAGTCAGCCCCGCCACAAAAAGAAAAATGGCATGCCAGCCAAACCACTGTTGTAACGCGCCGCCAATAACAGGGGCAATGCCTGGTGCCAAAGAAAAAATCATGGTGACCCGAGACATAATTTGCTGCGCTTCATGGCCATCAAAGCGATCTCGGATCATTGCACGGCCAACCGTGATGCCAGCACCAGCTGAAAGTCCCTGCAATACTCTAAAGAATAAGAGGTATTCAATACGATAGGATGCTGCACATCCAAATGTTGCGATCGCAAATGTAAATAGCGAAACAAGAATGACCGGACGTCGACCGATTGCATCAGAAATGGAACCATGCCAAAGCATCATGGCGCTAAAGGCCAGCATATATGCAGTTAGTGTTTGCTGGACTTGTAGTTGCGTCGCGTTTAATTCTTGAGCTATTTCATTGAATGCAGGCAGGTATGCATCAATAGAAAACGGCCCCAACATGGCCAAGCACGCCAAAATGGCAGCTAGTGACCAATTACGAGAATGTCTCATTCGTAAAATATCCATTTTTCAAGTAAATTCGTATGCCATCATCCGTGAAACTAAGGCAATTGAACAGGTACAGTTTTGGCCTTTACAACTTCCTTACGATTATGTCTGCTTTTTGGCATTCTCTGTCAGTACTACCTAGGGGTTCCTGTTACAATTTGATACACCCTTTGATTTAGCTGACCTCCAGATGAAAATTGACTTCCCAACGCCCGTAGCATTAACAGCACAAGCTGACACCCCATCGTTGCTTTCTTGGCATGAAAATGAAAACAACAAAGTTGCTGAATGGCGTTGTGAAAATGGCAGTCAACCACCCACTACTATCTTAGTCGTAGATGACAATGTTAGTGTGAATGAAGCATTTCGGTTAATTAATGAAGGTCATGGGTTACTGTGGCGAGGTGATTACCATAATGGCCGTCAACTTTTACTGAATTTAAGTAAAAAAGTCAGTAAACCACCAAGAAACCCATTGCCCGTACCGAACAGTGCACTTGAGTCATTTGAACGTAATCGCCAACAAAATCGAAAGAAAGCGGAAGTACTTTCTAAACTGCTACTCGAAGTTGATGGCAATCATCAATTATCCAACCGCAGAGCACCGGATGTGCGAGTTGCCTGCGAACAAGCATTTGGTCAAGTTCAGCATCCGTATTTAATTGCACTTAAAGACTTGTTGGGGGTTATAGGGGCTTATGAGTGGCGAAAAAATGGGGTTCCAATCGCTGCACTCAATCAAAAAACGGTTCATCCACACTACGGTGTTTTCTCTCCTGTGCGTGGCGAATATGTAAAGCTTGTATTAGATGCACCGCTAAAACAGAAAGCCCTCGCTTTTGATATTGGTACCGGTACGGGGATTTTGTCCTTGGTTTTAGCCAAACGCGGAGTCAAACAGATCATCGCGACGGATATATCGGATAGAGCCCTCTCTTGTGCCGCAGAAAATGCGGCACGACTAGGTTATCAGGAACAAATTTCATTGTTAAAAACGAATTTATTTCCTGAAGGTAAAGCGCCGTTGATTGTCTGCAACCCTCCTTGGATCCCTGCACAACCGACCTCTTTACTAGAGTACGCGGTCTATGACCCAAATAGCCAAATGTTGAAACAGTTTTTAGCCGGTTTGAAAGATCATTTAACAGTAGATGGTGAAGCCTGGCTAATTATGTCTGATCTTGCCGAGCATCTTGGCATGCGATCCCGGGGTGAGTTACAAAACTGGATAACAGAAGCCGGGCTGACCATAGTTGGCAGAATTGGTGCTAGGCCAACCCATCCTAAATCAAAAGACACTAGTAATCCTCTTTATATCGCCCGATCTAAAGAAGTAACTTCACTTTGGCGTTTAGCATTAACAAAAGCAAGTAATGAGTAAGCAATGAAATCGATCACCCACTTAGGCAAAACGCTTCCAGAAGGTAGCATTGATTATCCAAAACCAGAGAGATTAATAAAAGGGAACCCCAAACGTAGCACGCATCCCTTTTTTGCAAGCACACACGGTGATATGGATGTAGGTATTTGGCAATGCGAAGTAGGCGCATGGAAAATTGCTTTTGCAGACGATACTGACGAATTTTTTAGCCTAATTGAGGGTTGTGTTCACTTACATGATGAATCTGGGCATGTCACCGAAATTTTACCGGGGGAAGCTGCTGTGATTCCTAGTGGCTTTCATGGCATTTTCGAAGTGATTTCCCCAGTAAAAAAACACTATGTATTTGTGAAGCGAAACAAGGAAGTATAGTTATGGCAATTCGCCCCGTCATTAAAATGGGCCATCCGATTTTGCAGCAGGAAGCCACATTAGTAACAGAATGGCAAACACCAGAACTGAACACTCTTATCGAAGACCTATGGGAAACCATGGCACACGAAGGTGGTGTTGGCATTGCTGCACCACAAATCGCCGTCTCTCTGCAGGTAGTTGTCTTTGGATTTGAGCAAAGTGAGCGTTATCCTGATGCCCCCGCTGTCCCTAAAACCGTTTTAATAAACCCGGTGATTACGCCTCTTGATGAAGAAAAAGAAGCAGGCTGGGAAGGTTGTTTATCAGTACCTGGATTACGCGGAGTAGTGCCACGCTGGACGAAGATTCGCTACCAAGGCTTTGACGAGTTTGGTAACGCAATCGATCGGGTGGCAGAAGGTTTTCACGCGAGAGTGGTTCAGCATGAATGTGATCATTTATGGGGTAAACTCTATCCTAGCCGGATTGAAGATATGAACCTCTTTGGATTTACCGAAGTCCTTTTCCCTGAGTTAACCCCTAAGTAAACACAACGAACGAATTACTTGGACTCCATGCATTCGGCAGGACATTCAAAATCTTTCCACGCGCTCGCCGCATCGAGTAAGCAACGGGCCAATAACCTTGCTGCAGGGCCTGTTGCTTGCTTTGCAGAAGCCACCAAGTAAAGCGGAATACGGCGCTCTCGACCATGACGCAACGGCAATGGCTTTAACCGACCTTGATGATAATCTTCATATACTAAATGCTTTGGCAACCATGCAAATGCCAAGCCTGATTTCACCATGTCAATAGAAGTCTGGGGATAGCTAACCGTCCAACGTTGTTTGGCCCCCAACCAACCCGAATCCCTTGGATTTTGCGTACCAGAATCTCTAACAACTACTTGAGTATGTTCAAATAAATCATCTGTGGTTAATAGACGATCATAATTGTGAAGCGGATGATTTGGCGCCGCAAATGCGACCAAGGAGGCATCGAGCATCTGCTCACCTAGATATCCTTTCGGGATACTGCTAGCAATGACCAAGTCTACCTCGCCCGACTCAACAGCCTCATCGGCTCCAGACATCACCACCTCATGCACTTGCAGCAGCGTATTCGGACATTGCTCGGCAAATCTCGCTAATGCTTGGAATAACACAACATTGGGGAAAATTGCTTCTACCGCCAAATGAAGCTCGGCCTCCCATCCTTGCGCTAAAATCGCAGCATGCTGTTCTAACCTAGATAAACCATCTACTACCGGAACTGCGTGCCGAAGCAATGTCGCCCCCACCTCCGTTAGCTTCATGCGGCGGCCATCTTGCTCTAAAAGAGCGACACCGATCTGCTCTTGCAGCTTTGCAACGGTATAGCTAATTGCAGACTGACTTTTGTGAAGCAATTCTGCCGCTTGCGCAAAGCCACCGGATTCGACAACGGCCTGCAAGACACGCCATTGTTCTGCACTGGTACGGGGAAGTTTGAGATTCATATCACATCTACTTTATCGATAAATATTTTTACTTAACACCAACAATACAACAAAATACTTAATCAATACAATAAATAAAATGCGATGTGATGACTCAATTATTCATTACCCGCTGAAGCCTTCAGTATTTCTAGCTTGATTTCCTCATTCCCCTCATCGGTCGCAAACCAAACACTAGGTTGCTGAATCGTGACAGAGAGCTTTAAGCTACGCTGACAAATTTTCGTCAGCATCTGTGTCGCCGATTGAGGCACTTTGATTACCGTCACATTCTTTAGATCGGCAAAGGCGGATGCTTCTTGTTGCCACCAAACTTCTGCTTGCGATCCACCGTAGACATACAAGAAAACTTCTTTTGCAATACGCGAAGCTTTTTTAATCCATTTTGGATCAGGCAAGCCCACATCAATCCAGCTTGTCCATTGGCCTGTCGCATCTTTTAAACCTACGTCTGGTTCATTTTCTGAAGATAACCCCCTTCCAAACGCAAGGTATTCGTCTGCATGCAATGCAAATGCCAACAAACGAACCATTAATCTCTCTTCGGTCTCTGAAGGGTGCAATGCCAAGGTTAACGTATGCGTTTGATAATAATGACGATCAAGGTCGGATAAGGTCAGCTCTGCTTTATAAATTGTGGTTTTGCTCAAAATATCGTCTCAATATTGATTCGGTTGACTGTTAGTCACTGAAGTTTTGCGACCACGCATCAATCAACTGAAGTTTTTGTGGTTTACGTAATTGCTTAATTCGATGTTCTTCTTTTAAAGCGGAAGAATAATCAGGAAAGGCACTGCAGGCCAAAAGCGATACAGGAGGAAAAGCACGCGTAAATTTCGCGCCTTTTCCTGCCTGATGTTGGACGAAGCGTTGCTGAACATCCTTTGCGATGCCCGTATAAATGCGCCCCCCCTCACACAAGATGAGATACACCCACCAGTGTGCAGCTGGACTATTTTCTAGCGACAAATAATTAACCTGCAGTAAGTGATTCTAGCAATGCTTTTAATTCGGCAACTTCTGCCTCTAGTACTGACACTCTCGCTTCTAAGTTTGAAGAGCCCGTAGCGCTAGTTGCAGATTCGCTAATTTGGGGCTCGCCGCACAGCAAGTGAGCCCAACGACGCTCTCTTGCACCTGATTGACGAGGCAACTCGACGACTAACGCACCATCTGTCCTCTCTTGTAATTCTGACAAGAATCCTTCCACAGCAGATACATCTGAAAAACGGTGTAGTCGTTCTGTATATTGACGGATCTCTGCCGTTGTTAATGGACCACGTAATATCAACACGGTTAAAATCGCGACCGATTGCGATGGGATGCTCAATACGCGATCTAAGTTGTGAGCATATTTACTGACTCTACCGCCACTACTTTCGGCAATTAAAGACTTTTGACGTAATGTATCTAAGGCCTCAAGTAGTTCGGGTTCGGATAATTCCATCACCGGATCTCTGCTCGACTTTTGATTGCAACCAGACTGCAGCGCATTTAATGAGAGTGGGTAGGTATCTGGGACAGTGTGCTTTTTTTCAATCAGCACACCTAAGATTCTCGCTTCAATTGCGGTTAGTGGTAGCGCACTCATTCGTTGGCTCTCTTTATTGTTAGATCATTGATATTGAGTTGGATTACTTAATTATAAAGCAAGGGCAGATTCGCCGTTTGTGAATCTCCGTGCTAGCACATGAATTTAAAGCAATTCACTCTTCAATCTCTGACGTACAGTCACATCCAATGCCAGTTGCAATCCACCGACTCACTAATAATTGCCATCTCAAATGTAATTTACTTGGCACCCAGCGCCAATATTGCTTTGGTTTAGTGAGCAAACCACACTCATATCGACTTACCTCATCAGACCAGCTTAAGGCTGGGCATTTAACCACCTTAGGTAACGGACGCCAAAATCTGGCAAACCTTACCCGTGCGAGTGGGCATGGTGTAATTGCACAACACACCCCACAGCCGTTACAAGGCGCACCGGCAGCCGGCTTTATAGGTGAATTTTGATGCAACCAGATGGTTTGATAACTTTCAGTCATAAAAATATAAGCAATGATTCCTAAAATGATAGCGTAAAGGAGGTATCAGAACGCTAAGCCAATGATGTACAATAGCAATTTTGCCAATATTAGCAACTGCGACTCGGAATCATGGCTCATAATTACGCAACAGAAACTGTCACCAGCGTTCGTCATTGGAACGATACTTTATTCAGCTTCCGCACCACCCGTGATGACGGGCTGCGTTTTGAGAACGGTCACTTTGTCATGATCGGTCTTGAAGTAGAAGGCAAACCGCTTATGCGCGCTTATAGTATTGCCAGCCCAAACTACGAAGAAGAATTAGAGTTCTTCAGTATTAAAGTACAGAACGGCCCACTAACCTCTCGTCTACAACACTTGAAAGTGGGTGATGAGATCCTAATTAGCCGTAAACCTACCGGCACATTGGTTGTTTCTGACTTAAAACCAGGTAAGAACCTATTCTTATTCGGTACAGGTACTGGTCTTGCTCCTTTCATGAGCGTGATTCAAGACCCAGAAACATACGAACACTTTGAAAAAGTAATCCTGTTCCACGGTGTACGTACCGTTAGCGAATTGGCTTACGCAGACTTCATCACTAAAGAATTGCCAAAAAATGAATTCTTCGGTGAAGAAGTTGCTAATAAATTGATTTACTACCCATCTGTTACTCGCGAAGCCTTCCGCAACCAAGGCCGTCTTACAGATTTAATCACCACCGGCAAAATGTGTGCTGACATTGGTTTACCACAACTAAACCCTGAAACAGACCGCGCAATGCTTTGTGGTAGCCCAAGCATGCTGAAAGATACAGCTCAACTACTAGATGATCTAGGGTTTAAAGTATCTCCACGCGTTGGCGAACCAGGTGACTACGTGATTGAAAGAGCGTTTGTTGAAAAATAAGCACTACTTTTCATAAAGTACGAATCAACCTCTGCCCGGCTTGCCCGGGCAGAGGTTTTTTAACGATTACACCTGAGAGATCCTATGAAAATAGTGGTGATGTTTCCAACCGCATCGGAAGCGCAATGGTTTGAGGCGCCGAATGTTCTAAAAGTCATTTCAGGTGTAGGCATAACGGACACGGCTTACTCGACGTTAAAAGTAATTCACGAGCATCAGCCTGATTGGATTATCTTGGCAGGCATCGCCGGTTACTTTCCCCATTCCAATCTAAAGATTGGTGACACCCGTTTAGTGAGTCAGGAAGTAGAAGGCGATTTAGGATTTTATACCGAACAAGGTTTTGTACACCTGGCTGACTTGGCCTTAGACATGGCTTTTGAACGTAGAAAAGAATTATGCTGCCCTCACCTATCTAAAATAGGTGGTGGTTTTGAGACCGCCAAAGGGCTAACAGCGAATACCGCGCTTTCCCCATTACCTGACACGCGCGGAGCTGATCTAGAAAATATGGAAGGCGCGGCATTTTTCCATGTTTGCTTAAAAGAAAATCAACCATTCATTGAAATCCGTACCATTTCTAACGAAGTAAAGCTTGGTCACGGCGATTGGGATATGGAAGGCGCTATTCGTCAACTAACTACACAACTACATGCTTTAATTGATCAATTACAAGCTAAAGTAGATTCTTAGGGATAGCCTATAATGAAGTATATCGGTTATGCTTCAAATAAAAATGACCAACCAGTCATCGACTTCAAAAGGTAACAGAGATGATTTATTTACTGAACACGATGCCAAACTATTGCCCAAACTGCGGCAAGCACCACAATCAGGTTTGGATGGATGAAAATCGTCGGGATTTTTATCGTAGTGTGTCGATGGGATGTACCTGCGGAGCTTTATTTCAATTCACTCCAACCGCGGATATTTTAGAATTGTCTCAGCTTCACGGAGACTTGCACCGGTATGTTGAAAAGCAGGAGAGCAAAGAGTAATTTGGCTAGAGACATCTAAATACGCTAAAAGAACGCTTTTAGAATAATTTCCCACTATCCCATATTAGTTTCATCCCGGTCAGAATCAAGAATATATACGAGAGTTGATAGAACAACTTTTCATTGATTCGATGATGCAGCCAAATACCCAAGTAGACCCCAAGTGGCGCAAACGGCGCGAGAACAAGCGCCGTACTTAGGTTACTCATATCCAATTGACCAAGCCAAGCGTAGGGAATCAGTTTGATATAATTGACGGAGGAAAAGAAAAAGGTCATCGTGGCAACGAGCATTGTCCTATTCATTTGTTTAGGGAACAAATAAATCATCAGCGGCGGGCCGCCTGCATGTGCCACAAAGCTAGTCAGGCCAGACAGCCCAGACCACCAACCAGCCCTAAGCCATTCTGGCATCCAACTTTTATCAGAAATTGCCATACCGGACATTCGGTGAATGGCAAATAAAATCGACATAATCCCAAGCAGCAACTCTAACCAATGCCCATCTAGATGACTAAACAGCATGGTTCCGACAGCAATGCCGACAATTGCGCCAGGCATTAATTGAAGCAGCAGTTTTTTATCAAATGACTTTCGATATGACCACCAGCCAAATAAATCGGCGGTGCATAAAATGGGTAGCATAATGGCGGCGGCCTGAGAAACCGGCATGACTAACGCCATTAATGGGATGCTGACCATGCTCAGCCCCCCTGCAAATCCCCCTTTTGAAATACCGGTGATTAACACCGCTGGAATCGCAATCCAATAAAATAGGGGATCTTGCGGGATCATCAATTTAGATGGCCTTGACCAAAATACGTGAGTCGCCGATTTCTACCAATTGGCCATCGCGGATCTTTGCTGTTTTGCGTAGCTCTACTTGGCCATCTACTTTTACACGACCTTCACCCACCCAAAGTTTTCCTTGGCCACCAGAGTCTGCTAATCCGCACAACTTCAATAAATTGCACAGTTCAACAAACTCACGATCTAAATCAAATTGAATTTCTTGCATAACACGTTCTTTCAAGCACGTAATAAAGCGACATTATAATGTCGGAACGAGGACTTCGGCTCGCTTTTCCATACTCTCTAAACCTAGCATAAGCATTTGCATAGTCTGACGCGCACTTTCTGCGGTAACCGGGTTAGGTTTACCTTCACAAATAGCATCCCTAATACCCGCGTAGTAAGCAGGATAGTTGCCATCAATCAATGGGCAAACGGTTTCTTGTGCGGTTTCACCATCAGGATAGGTAGTCAGTTTGCCTGTTGAACTTGCCCTCCCCCAATCACAGCGGTTACCCGGTGTTTGCCCAGCTTTTAAGTCATCTTCCTGCGGGTCTAGACCAAAGCACTGAAAACTACCTTTGGTTCCGTGCAGCTGAAAACGTGGAGGTTCCTGGCCTACTAATGCACTGGCATGCAACGAAACTCTTTTATCAGCGTAACGAAGAATGGCATGGCAGTAATCGGTTGCCTGTGCATTGTCTCTTGCTTGCATCGCATCTACATAAATACCGATTGGCATGCCAAACAATTGAATCGTTTGATCAACCAAGTGAGGCCCTAAGTCATACCACAGCCCTGCACCAGGGGCATTTTTTTCACGCCAGCGATCGCGCACCAATGGGCGAAATCGATCAAAATGAGATTCAAAATGAGTTAACCGACCAACTAATCCACGCTTTAACATTGCCGCCACGGTGAGAAAGTCACCATCCCAGCGGCGGTTATGGAAGACGGATAGTAACAAGCCCTTTTCTTTGGCCAATGCAATTAATTCATCGGCCTCTTCTAGCGTTACCGTAAATGGCTTATCTACCACCACATGTTTGCCTGCCAGCAATGCTTGTTTTACCAAAGGGTGGTGTGTCTCATTTGGCGTGGGAATCACAACCAAATCAATTTCAGTTAATGCCATTAATTCAGATGGCGTCGCCACCACATTCACATTGGGATAATCGGCCAACACTTTTGATGCATCACTCGAAGACACAGTCGTCAGCTGCAGACCTTCTGTGCTAACAATCAAGGGCGCATGAAATACTTTACTAGCAAAGCCATAGCCAACTAAACCAACACGCAAGGTTTTCACTTGTTGAGGCATTTTGATCACCTAAATAGGGAGAGACGTTTCGAACGGGAATAGCCTTTGAGAATGCTATCTTCGTGCATAGGGGGAACACATAGTGTACCCTCAATTAGGGCCAGTGTCAGACTCAGTAAAACCTCAGCAAAGGAAAAATCATATGCAAAACGAGTCGATGAGTTGGCTTATTTCAAACAAAGAAGACCCCAACTCCATACGCATGATTAGCCAAGGCGTGACAGAGTATGGTCGCCAGTTTTCAACCGATGGAAACGCGGAACCATTAAATATCAGCCTTTTTCTGGACTCCATACTCATTGCAGGAGCAATAGCTAGAACCGAATATCAACGGCTATTTGTTTCTTATTTATGGGTAGATACTGATTGGAGAGGTACGGGATTAGGCAAACAAATTCTTGAAAGATTGGAAGAAGAAGCAAAACTCCGTGGATGTAAAGATGCGCTCATCGAAACCCTACTTGACCCAATCGCAAATTTTTATGAGAAACAAGGCTATCGACCATGGGTAACCATTCCAAACTATGTTGGTAACTTTACTCGACACATTTTGTTAAAGCATTTGTAATCACTTCGAATTGTCATTTACTGGTCCAGATTAAATAACATTGTCATGTATTCTACCTAGTTGATACACTCGCACAGTTTATTAAAACCTGACCGTTCAACTTCATTAATATGATCTCCACCGCTTCACGACAGCTTCAGAAATTAGATCAATATCTGACGAGCCTGCCAGACAACCCCAACTTGACCGGAATGCGTCGATTTTGCTTCGAATTTTTATTCTTTGGAATAAAAGAAGCTAGGTCATGCCTGTTTGCTGGGCTATTTTTTGCAACGATATTTTTAATGCCAAGGTCAGGTATTTTCGGCATCCCCAGATACGATGCATTATTAATTGTCACCCTAGCCATTCAAGTTTGGATGCTCTATTTCAAATTAGAAACATGGGATGAAGTGAAAGCGATTTCGGTATTTCACCTCATCGGTTTCGCTTTAGAAGTGTTTAAAACCTCAAGCGGCATTAAAGCGTGGGGATACCCTGATTTTGCCTATACGAAGCTGTTTGGCGTCCCGCTGTTTTCTGGCTTCATGTACGCAGCGGTGGGCAGTTATGTCATCCAAGCTTGGCGAATTTTAGATGTCAAAATTAACCATCACCCACCCTATTGGATGGCATGGATCATTGCGATACTCATTTACGCGAATTTTTTTACACACCACTTTATCGGTGACTATAGAGGCTATATAGCCGCTTGTGCTATTGGCCTTTATGCGCGCGCCCAAGTCAAGTTTAAGCCCATGGATAGAGAACGTAGCATGCCACTCTTGCTTTCGTTTGTTTTAATTGGCTTTTTTATTTGGTTAGCAGAAAACATTAGTACGCTCTTTGGGGTTTGGAAGTACCCCAATCAGTTAGGTGCGTGGTCATCTGTCCATATTGGGAAGTGGAGCTCATGGACACTATTAGTCATCATGACTCTCACCATCGTCACCAACTTAAAACACATTAAAGCGAAAATATATATTCCCCACTAACACATCTCATGAGGCGCAAGCAGCCTACTTATGACTTTTTAGCCTTCATCATCTGTTGAAAGAATTTTACTAATTGGTAATCCCCTGCATAAGCCGTGTTTAATCGAATATAACCATCGCCACTATTTGTCATAGAAAAAAGGGTACCACTTGCCAACAATATGCCTGCTTGTTGTGCTTGCTTAGCCCAGGCATCACTACTTTCCCCTTCTGGCAACTTCACCCAAAGAAACATGCCATCCGCTTGACCAGAGACAACCGTCAACGGGGTTTGCTGAAGCGCGCCGAGCGCACGCACTCTTGCCCTATCCAAACGGCTTTTTAGTTGCTGTAAATGCTTTCTAAATCGACCACTTACCAAGCACTCAGCAACCAACGCTTCATTTAGCGCTGAACCGGTCAATACAGTTAACATTTTTTGCATTTGCAGATCAGGCAAAAATCTTAATGGCGGCACCACATAACCTACTCGCATACCAGGGTTTAACACCTTAGTAAAACTCCCTACATGAAACACTCGTTGGAACTCATCTAACTGAGCAAGCAACACAGAAGTATGATTGGCCAAATCACCATAGACATTATCTTCAATGACATAAAAATCAAACTGATTCGCCAAAGAAAGTAATTTGTGACTTTTAGATAGAGAGGTATTTCCGCCACTTGGATTATGTAAAAGCGTCTGGGTAAACATGGCGGCGGGTTGATGTTCAATGGCTAATTGTTGCAAGGCATCAAGATCTGGCCCATCGACCAATCGCGGCACAGGAATACAACGATGCCCAAGTTGTTCTAATTGGCGCCTCACCACAAAATAGCCAGGGTCATCTATCAAGATCTTAGCGTTAGGCGGAAGAATACAGCGCGCAATAATTTCAAAAGCGTGTGTAGCGCCATGCGTCACCAAAAATTGAGATGGTGGCACATTCACACCCCACTGAGAGAGGCGAATAGACAGTTGCTCTCTTAAAAAAACACTCCCTTGCACAGGGGCGGCTAAAGTCCCTTCCGCCCCGGGCTTTAATAATCGTTTCACGGCGGCTGGATTAATCACACCTTCAAACCAGTCCGCCGGTAAAAAACCAGAACTAGCAGGCAATATAGGTTCTTCTGTAGCAAGCACCTGATGGGCAAACCCTTCGGCGCTCATCAAAGAAGGCGCAGCGACTTCAATGCCGGGCTCTTTTAAAATGGCATGCTGACGCGCCACAAAGTTGCCCTTGCCCGCCTTAGATTCCACTAACCCCTTTGCCACTAAGCGCTCGTAGGCGGTTACCACCGTAAACTGGCTCACCTCATTACTTGAGGCAAGTTGCCGAACAGAAGGCAAGCGACTCCCTTCTGGTAATTTTCCAGCTTTGATTCTTTGCGCCAACTGATCAACGATCTGATCCGCTAAAGTTCGATCGGATGTTCTATCAATTAAAATCATCTATTCACCACCTACCAAACAGTTGATACAATATAGTGATGTACAAACATAGCCATTTCAAACTGTTATGTTTTACCCAACATAACAGTTTGAAAAAATTAATCAATACTGCACCGGTACAGCACAACTGGATTCCGGTATCTTAGACAGTATTAAAACCAGAAAGACATCGTCAATGAAGACACTCACACTTTCCATCGCTGCAAACCGGACCCGTAGCTCAGACGTAAGAGAGTTGCTCAAATACGCGCAATTACCTGGCATGATTTCATTAGCCGGTGGTTTGCCAGATCCTGCACTGTTTGATGTAGCCGGTATTGATGCCGCTACTGCTGAAGTATTTGCAAACGAAGCCCGTTCTGCACTTCAGTACGGTCAAACTGATGGTCAAGTGAGCCTTCGTGAAGCCGTCACTGGTTTAATGAAGCAACGAGGTGCAAATGTTGCACCAGAAAACGTATTAATTACGAGTGGATCACAACAAGCATTAGACCTTGTTGCCCGTTCCATTTTAAATGAAGGTGACTTCGTTGCCGTTGAGCGTCCTAGTTACTTAGCTGCGCTACAGATTTTTCATCTACTAGGCGCCGAAACCGTTTCAATCCCTGTTGATGGTGATGGTGCAGTTGTGGATGCACTTTTAAGCCTTCCAGCAGACAAACCAAAGCCAAAGTTACTTTATTTAGTAAGTAACTTTGCGAACCCATCAGGCGCAACGTTAACGCTAGCGCGCAGAGAAAAACTAGTTCGCTGGGCCGTTGAAAACGAAGTGTTCGTGCTGGAAGATGATCCATACGGTGCATTGCGTTACCGTGGTAGCCCAGAAGTGCCATTAGTGGCATTGGCCGAAAAAGTACCCGGCGCACTAGAATGGGTAGGTTACCTATCTTCTTTCTCTAAAATTATGGCTCCTGGCTTACGAATTGGCTGGGCAGTTCTACCCGCCGTTTTACATGATGCTTGCGTTCGCATTAAACAAGCGCTTGATTTGCATACATCGACATTTAACCAAGCCATTGCCGCCCGCTATCTTGCTTCTGGTCGTCTAGAATCGCATCTAGACACCGTTTGTAAAGTATACGGCGAACGTGCAGAAGCATTAGCGTCAGCCTTAACAGAAGCTTTTGGTGACAAATTACGCTTTAACCGTCCAGATGGTGGCATGTTCCTATGGGGCCGTTTTGAAGACGGTACGAATGCACGTGAGCTGCTATACATTGCTCGCGAAAAAGGCATGATCTTCGTGCCTGGCGATGTATTCTACCCAGATACACCGGATACATCGGCAATTCGCTTTAGCTTTGTTACCGTGGATAATGCTGGCTTGTTAGAAGGCGTGAAGCGTCTAAAAGCGGCATACGATGAAATGAAGCAAAGTTAAGCGCTAGCTATACTTCGTAATATCATCAATAGATGGCGAAATAAGCCTATTCACATCTAAAAATCAGAGGGTGAGGATTTTCTCACCTTCTGATACACTGCTTTTCTTTCGCAGATTTTGGTTTTTCCTCTACGCTTTATGAAAAATACCGCCACGCTTCTTATCAGCAGCCCTGACCGTAAAGGTTTAGTCGCCGCCATTGCTGACTTTCTGTACAAACACAACGCAAACATTCTTCATGCCGATCAACATCAAGATGCGACAGAAGGCATTTTCTTGATGCGTGTCGAGTGGGATTTAGCAGATTTCACATTAAGCTTGGCCGACTTTCCCGCCGCATTTGATAAGGCGATGGCTGACTTTGATATGAACTGGCAATTAGTGGACGGCAGAAAACGCACGAGAATGGCGATTTTTGTGTCGAAATTTGATCATTGCCTTGTTGACTTGCTTTATCGCCATAAACAAGGTGAACTGCAATGTGACATTCCATTGATCATTAGTAACCATGAAGACACCAGAGAGATTGCTGATTTCTACGGCATTCCTTATCATGTGGTTTCTGTTACCGCAGAAAATAAAGTAGAAGCAGAAGCCGAGCAATTCCGCTTATTGGCCGAATACAATATTAATCTGATTGTGTTGGCGCGATACATGCAGGTATTGTCGAGTGAATTCTGTAAACAGTATCCGCAACAAATTATCAATATTCACCATAGTTTCTTGCCAGCCTTTCATGGCGCAAGACCATACCACCGTGCATTTGAGCGCGGTGTTAAACTAATTGGTGCAACTGGTCATTATGTGACAGAGATTCTGGACGATGGACCGATCATCGAACAAAATGTGACCCGGATCTCACATAGAGATTCGATTGATGATTTGTTACAAAAAGGAAGAGACCTAGAACGTGTGGTGTTATCTAGCGCGGTGCGCTGGCATATTGATCATCGCGTTTTAGTATATAAAAATAAAACGGTGGTATTCGACTGAACGCAATACTTAATCGACTAGTCGATGATGCATGGATGGTCATCTCGGGGCGAATCAAAGCCCCGTTTAAAATTGCCTTCCGCACATGGGAACTGTCACTCATACTATTACTAGTTGGCTGCCTGACAGCCGAACCGGGTGACTATTTTAAAGCCGACCTCGCGACTCGCTTTGCTTTCTTTGGTTGTCATTATTTAGTGGCCACCGCTGTCTTTGCTTGGACAACCGCTAGATTATTTCAACTATCTGGCTACCCTATTCCGTTTATTCTTTGTTATTGCTTTTTAACGTTACTTGCCATTCCAGAAGTGCTGTTACCCGTATTTGATGCAATTAGTACGCCGCTTGCCTCTGGTGTCAGTTTATTCTGGTTCGCATTCTCTTTATATGCTTTTAGCCGAGCGATTCGCCGGCTGATTCCCATCCCCAAAAGAAGACTTGTGCTTATCATTGCATTTGGTTTTCTGTTTAGCATTATCATCAATGTGTTGGCACTTCAGATCGCGGCAAGCAATCACTGGGTTGATCCAACCAGTATCTTTCGCACCTAAACACATTCCAATAGCATACCACTAGCGTTCACTGATACAATCTTGCCATCAACTATCAACTGAGATTGGCAATGAAAAAAATCGTCCTTGCAGCATGCTTAGTCCCCGCTTTTAGTTGGGGGGCAGATTTAACGACGACCGAAGCGTTTAACGCTGCATGTAAAGACACCCCGCCTCAACTGAGCAAGATCAAAGATAATACGGGTCGCCAACTATTTACCATTTGCCAAGATTTAAAAACCGTTCAACAAGTCGGCAAATGGGCAAAATCAACAGAATCTAAATACCAGCAAGCATCTGACAAAGACTACAAAACCATTGAAAAAGAAGTACACAATGAGATTGTCTATGTGCGTGATCAACTTAAACAAGCTCGGATGGCGCTTGAAAAAATCAATTTGAAGCCAAATGAAGGATTACGTGTTAAGCCATCGACTTGGCAAACAGATATTGATGGCGATGGCAAAATTGAAACCTGGGAACAATATTTCTTTGCTGTCCCACAAAGAGGACATCGCCCATTTGCCATTCACCCACCAGAAAATGATCCTGAATACTATTCGCGCGAATACAATTTAGACGCGCAATTCAAAATTGATCAGAGTGATATTTTGTGGACACTTGCTTATCATCATTTTGCAGAAGGTCTGTTAGAACTACTAAGCGCTTACCGTGTAGATCCATCGAAACAAGACTTTAGCCAGATGATTTATCTAACCGATAAAGCAGCCGTTAAACGCGCACATGTGGCAATTGGCAAAGGGTTTACCACTTCGCTTGCGATGTCTCAAAGCGTTTTAGCGGAAACAGATGATGATGATGAATGGATTGCAAATCCTTCACAAAAGAGCACGGTTTTCCCAATTCCGCTTGAGGCAGAAGATTTTGCCACTTGGCAGACGCTACTAAAAGAGGTGATTCCAGCATGGAAGGGCGATACGCTGCTTGTACCAGAGCGAGTAGATAGTGGCGCCTTGGCAGACCTAAGTGAGCTATGCCCGAAAGACCAAGGTTTGAATATTGAGAAATACTTTAGTAACCCACACAAGTATCCGGTTGAAGCTTTTATGACCTATCAAAAGGAAAATAGGCTACACCTGCCTAGTGGTTGCGAGAAAGTCACCAGCAAAAAGCCAAAATCCGGCTTATTTGACTTCTTACGCACCTACTCGAATAAACAAGATAGCAGCGCAACACCTGGCGCAAACTTTATTCGTCATCTCTATTGGGTAAATTAAATCCGGAGATTGATACCTAGCATTCGAAAGGCCATCTTCACCGATGGCCTTTTTTCTTTGAAATAGAGAAAGAGACTATGCAAACAGAATGGATATTGTCAGTTACAATAAGCACTTAGCTCGCTTCAAACGCTTGCCAACCTAATTTAGATAACTCTTCAGAAGTCAACACACATGCTGATCGCACTTTCGCAGTTCAATCCGATTGTCGGTAACATTGAATATAACCAGAAGAAAATGCTGCACGATATTAGTGAGGCGAAGAAAGCTGGTGCTAGATTAATTGTTTTCCCTGAACTAGCTGTATGTGGCTACCCACCTGAAGATTTATTATTAAGACCTTCTTTTTACCAAGACTGCTTAAATAGTTTGAATGAACTGGCAAAAGCCAGTGAGGGCATCGCCTTAGTCATCGGACACCCGGAAGAAGAGAATAATGAGCGATTCAACGCAGTGACCGTCTTTGACCAACAAACAGCCATTGCCCATTACCGTAAACTAAGCTTACCAAACAACGAAGTATTTGATGAGTACCGTTATTTCTCCCCAGGCGGAGAAGCATGCGTATTTACTATCGATGGCACCGCTTTTGGCGTGAATATTTGTGAGGATATTTGGCACCCAGAAGCGGCAGATCGCGCAAAACTTGCCGGTGCTGAAGTATTACTAGTTCCGAATGCTAGCCCGTATCACAAAGACAAAGAACAAGAACGAGTAGAAATTGCTAAAGAACGTGTCAAAGAAACCGGCTTAGCCTTGCTGTACTGTAACTGGGTAGGCGGGCAGGATGAGCTGGTGTTTGATGGGGGCTCTTTTGCGTTGAATACGGAGGGCGAATTAATCGCTCACTCACCGTTGTTTGAAGAACATTTATTATTCATTGAATGCGCGGGTAATCAGATTCAGTCCGAGACAAAAGCCTCTTGGCCAAGTACCGATGCAGCGCTATACCAAGCCTTAGTTCTTGGCGTGCGCGACTATATTCAAAAAAACCGCTTCCCAGGCGTGCTCTTAGGCTTGTCTGGAGGGGTAGATTCTGGCTTGACACTCGCAGTGGCAATTGATGCGCTTGGCGCAGATAAAGTCCACGCAGTGATGATGCCAAGTAAGTACACAGCAGATATTAGCGTAATTGACTCTAGAGAAATGATTGAGCGCGTAAAGTGTCAATATTCAGAGCTTGATATTTGGCCGATGTATGAACAGTTTGTTAGTACATTATCTCCCGAGTTTGAAGGACGAGCACTAGACACGACAGAAGAAAATATTCAGGCTCGCGTTCGTGGCACCTTACTGATGGCGCTGTCTAATAAAACAGGGAAACTAGTACTGACGACGGGTAATAAGTCCGAAATGACGACAGGATATTGCACACTGTATGGCGATATGGCCGGTGGCTTTGCTGTGTTAAAAGACGTCAGCAAGATGACGGTCTACCGCCTGTGTGAATATAGAAACCAAACGACCATCGATGGATTAGCCAACCCGATTCCTGAACGAATTATTACTAGACCACCGTCTGCCGAGCTACGCCCTGATCAGAAAGATCAGGATAGTTTGCCACCATATGAAGTACTAGATGCCATCATGGAAGCCTATGTAGAACGCAACCAAAGCATGGCAGATATTATCGCCAGCGGTTATCAAGAAGCAGATGTGGTTCGCGTGGTGAAGTTACTTAAAATTAATGAATACAAGCGCCGCCAAGCGCCAGTCGGCATTCGTATTACGCCACGGGGTTTTGGTAAAGATTGGCGCTACCCAATTACCAATGGTTATTTCGCCTAATGGCAACCCGTTGTTTAGATTAATGTTGTTATAGAGTTTGAAAACATGCTGGTTTTAGGAATTGAAAGCTCATGCGATGAAACAGGTATCGCTCTTTATGATACAGAGAAGGGGCTATTGTCCCACCATTTGCATAGCCAAATAGCCATGCATGCCGAATATGGTGGCGTAGTACCTGAACTTGCCTCAAGAGACCATATCAGAAGAGTGTTACCGTTAACAGAAGCATGCTTAAAAGATGCTAACCAAACACTAGCGGATATTGATGCCATTGCCTACACAGAAGGTCCTGGTTTGGCAGGTGCTTTATTAGTAGGAGCTAGTATTGCGAATGCTTTGGGCTTTGCCCTGGGTAAGCCTGTGATTCCGGTGCATCATTTAGAAGGCCACCTACTGTCTCCTTTACTAGCCACCCCAAGGCCAGAATTTCCATTTGTTGCGTTGCTAGTTTCTGGTGGTCACTCGCAACTGATGGCAGTAAGAGGGGTTGGCAAATATGAGTTATTAGGTGAAACGGTAGATGATGCTGCTGGCGAAGCCTTTGATAAAACAGCAAAATTGTTAGGCCTTCCCTACCCTGGCGGCCCTGCGCTATCTAAGCTTGCAGAACAAGGCGACCCAAAACGTTTTACGCTACCGCGTCCAATGCTACATTCAGGCGACCTAGATTTTAGTTTCTCTGGTTTAAAAACTGCCGTGCTGACTTTAGTAAAGCAGCAAGCCGAACTAACAGAGCAAACCAAAGCAGATATTGCACGCGCGTTTCAAGAAGCAATTGTTGAAGTGTTGGTAAAGAAATCAGTCGCCGCATTAAAACAAACGGGGATGAAACAGATTGTTGTCGCTGGTGGTGTAGGCGCAAACAAGCAACTTAGAAACCAGCTAGATGAAGCCGCTGCCAAGCGTAAATTGAGTGTTTTTTATCCTCCACTCGCCTTCTGTACGGACAACGGAGCGATGATTGCTTTTGCCGGTGCGCAGCGTCTTCAGTTTGCCAATCACGACTATCGATTTATGATTAAGCCAAGATGGGATTTATCCTCTTTACCCGCTGCGTAATTTGCTTATTTTCATTTCAACATTAGTCATTTTCGTTCAGAATGAAACGCTCAGTAAGCTAAATAAGTCCAAACAAATTTAGCAAAAGCCACCGAAAAAAACGCTCATTTTTAGTGCTTGCTAGGCACTAAAAATGAGCGTTTTTTTCGTATTGCCTAGTCATATCTCTTCGTTTTTAGAGCTTACCCAACCAATCAATGTGGCAGATATACCACATAGACAATCCGGCTACAGACCGCAATAATTCAGCAACAAAGACATTGTCATAATCGAATTATGACAATGACAACCACCCAAGTTTTTGAATAATATAGCTTTTCGGGTAAAATGACTTTTTTAACAAGTATGACTACACATGACGTTCAAATATAAAGCTTCACTTGCCGCACTACTGGCCAGCATCATTTTGCCAGCAAGTGCCGACATCTATGCTTTTGTAGATGAAACTGGCGTAGCCCACTACAGCAACGAGCAATTAGACGATCGCTATACACTTTTTAAGCGTGAAAATGCACCAACGCTAAGTGATAGTGAGCCGCTTTCTGTTCAGCAAAAAGTGACTCCAAAAACCAATTTTGTGCCTAACGCACCAGGTGTTGAAAAACGCCGTAAACAATTTGCCAAGATTGTTCAAAAGGTAGCGAAAGAAACAAAAATTAGCCCATCCTTACTAGATGCAATTATTACTGCAGAATCGGGCTACCAACCTAATGCCGTTTCACCACGTGGCGCATTGGGAATGATGCAACTAATGCCTGTTACAGCAGCCAGATATGGTGTAACAGATCCATTAAATGCAGAACAAAACATTCGCGGAGGCGCAAAATACATGCGTGACCTCTTAAAAATGTTTAACCAGAACTTAGAACTTGCAGTCGCGGCCTATAATGCAGGCGAAGGCTCTGTGATCCGCGCAGGCTATGCAGTTCCTAAATTCAAAGAAACTCAAAATTATGTGCCGAAAGTCATTGGAAATATGAACCGCACACAATTTACCAGCATGAAAGACAAACTGGGCCAACGTTTAAAGGTAACTCTGTTACCGATTGGCATGCAGTTGGTCGACAAGGTGAAGCAATTTTAATTTGTAAATTTCTTCACTGCTGGTCAACAAAAACGGGCTTCGGCCCGTTTTTGTTTTTACAAGAGGGAAAATTTGCAAACTACTTGAAAAATTTTCCGTGTAAAATACTTTTTTAAGTTGCCAATTGCATAAATGATGAAGCTGAAATCTTACCTATTCTCTATCGCGTTGTTAGCAGGCGTTTCACTAACAGCGCATGCAGAAGGACCGAACCCGCTACCATTTGATTCTGCAGGTTATAGTGACACGCCTTCTAAACAAGTAAACGCAGCGCCATCTACGCCAACCCCTGCTGCTGCAAAAGAAGATCCGAAAAAGTCTGTTCGCGCAAAAGATGACGAAGACGACGATGATGGAGATGCTACCAAGCAAATTAAAAAATGCGAGAAAGTAGCGCCTAAAAAAGTAAAAGGGAAAAAAGCTGGCCCTGCAAAAACGGTTTGTAAAACGGTTACTGTAAAAGAAAAACCGTCTAAGTCTTCAAAGTCTCATGCGGTTGAAGGTAAAAGGGGCAAAAAAGAAGCTGAGGATGAACCAAAAGCCAGCTGCAAAAAAGGCAAAAAATGTAAGTCATCGAATGAAGAGAAACCATCGTCAACAAAGAAAAAAGCAACCAAAAAGCCAGTGAAGAAAAAGTAGATCCATCGTCACTCGTTAGAATTGAAGTAGCCCTCCCTGAGAGGGCTATTTTTATATTAGCCCCACTCTACCCTCTATGACCTTCCGCTAATTGATTCTGCCCACCTTAAAATCACTTATAAAGGGGCTGATATTTTTTAATTCAGTAGGCAAAATACGATTACTCAAAAAATAGCATAAAAAAAGCCGGTCAAGAGACCGGCTTTTTTTATGCTAGCGCGAGAAGGGGTAACTTACTTGGTACCCAATTCTTTTGCTAGATAGATCCAAGTTTCGACCACGGTATCAGGGTTCAGAGATACGGTTTCGATACCTTGTTCAACCAGCCATTTTGCAAAGTCTGGATGATCTGAAGGGCCTTGGCCACAAATACCAATGTATTTGTTATGTTTGCGGCAAGCGGCGATCGCCATTGAAAGCATTGCTTTCACCGCTTCGTTACGCTCGTCAAACAGGCTAGCAATTGGACCACCAGAGTCACGGTCAAGCGCCAATGTTAGCTGAGTCATATCGTTAGAACCGATAGAGAAACCATCGAAATATTCTAAGAATTGTTCAGCCAAGATTGCGTTAGCAGGGATTTCGCACATCATAATGAGACGTAAACCATTTTTGCCACGCTCAAGACCATTTTCTTTTAGTAGCTCAACTACTTTACGTGCTTCGTCCAAGGTGCGAACAAACGGGATCATTACTTCCACGTTGGTTAGACCCATTTCGTCACGAACACGTTTTAGTGCACGGCATTCTAGATCGAAACAGTCACGGAAATCAGTAGACACATAACGAGACGCGCCACGGAAACCGATCATTGGGTTTTCTTCATGCGGTTCGTAGTTCGTGCCACCAATCAAGTTCGCGTATTCGTTTGACTTGAAGTCAGACATGCGAACAATCACTTTCTTCGGTGCAAATGCGGCACCAATACTTGCGATACCTTCGACTAGTTTTTCAACGTAGAAATCAACTGCAGATGGGTAACCCGCAATACGCTCTTCAACTTGTGCCTTCAAATCCCATGGAAGATTTGGGTAAGCCAATAGCGCTTTTGGATGCACACCAATCATACGGTTAATAATGAATTCTAGACGCGCTAGACCAACACCTTCGTTAGGCAATTGACTGAAGTCAAATGCTAGCTCTGGGTTACCAACGTTCATCATTAGTTTTACAGGTGCAGGTGGCATGCTATCTAATGCTAGATCGATGATCTCGATATCTAGCAAACCTTGGTAGATATTACCTGTATCACCTTCAGCGCAAGAAACCGTTACTTCTTGGCCTTCGCTTAGTAGATCAGTAGCGTCACCGCAACCTACTACCGCAGGAATACCTAACTCACGAGCGATAATCGCTGCGTGACATGTACGTCCACCACGGTTGGTCACAATTGCTGCAGCACGTTTCATCACTGGCTCCCAATCTGGGTCAGTCATGTCCGTTACTAGTACGTCACCTTCTTTTACGCGTTCCATTTCAGAAGCGTCTTTAATTAGGCGAACCACCCCTTTACCTACTTTTTGACCAATCGCACGCCCCGAAGCAACTACTTCAGAACGGTTGTTCAAACGGTAGCGACGTAGGGTTTCTACGCGACCTTCTTGAGATTTTACAGTTTCTGGACGAGCCTGCAGGATGTACAGTTTGCCATCAAAACCATCTTTACCCCACTCGATATCCATCGGGCGGCCGTAGTGCTTCTCGATAATCATCGCGAAACGAGATAGTTCGATTACATCTTCGTCAGAAATAGAGAACTTGCGGCGATCTGCCAACGGTACATCTACCGTGCGCACTGAGCGACCAGTTTCTGCCTTGTCAGCAAATTCCATTTTAATTAGTTTAGAACCGATGTTACGGCGTAAAATCGCTGGGCGATTTGGTTCTAGGTTTGGTTTGTACACGTAGAATTCATCAGGGTTTACTGCGCCCTGAACAACGGTTTCACCCAAACCATAAGAAGCGGTCAGGAATACCGCATTCTGGAAGCCAGATTCGGTGTCTAGTGTAAACATCACACCGGCTGCGCCTGTGTCTGAGCGAACCATACGCTGGATACCGGCAGACAAAGCAACTTCTGCGTGAGCAAAGCCTTTGTGTACACGATAAGAAATCGCGCGGTCGTTATACAACGACGCAAACACGTGTTTGATGGCAATCAGTACATTCTCGATACCTGAAATATTCAAGTAACTTTCTTGCTGACCAGCGAAAGAGGCATCAGGCAAGTCTTCGGCAGTAGCTGATGAACGGACAGCAACAGAAATCGTCGCGCCAGAGTCTGCTTCCATTTTTGCGTATGCTTTGCGGATTTCATTTTCCAACTCAGCAGGCAATGGAGCATCGATAACCCATTGACGGATTTCTGCACCCACTTTTACAAGTGTTGCAACGTCATCTACATTTAGCTTATCCAAAGCTTGATTGATACGATCTGTTAGACCGCTATCGCTCAAAAACTGACGGAATGCAGCAGCTGTGGTCGCAAAACCACCTGGTACACGTACACCTGCACCAGCCAACTGACTGATCATTTCACCCAAAGAGGCATTCTTACCGCCAACCTCTTCTACGTCTGTCATACGTAGATGCTCGAACCAAACTACATTTTGCGACATCGTCGATTTCCCGTTAATAACGATTAAAAACCGGCTTAAATACCCTTGTTAGTATTCTCGGAAACATGCTGCCATCCTCGCATAGCTTCCCTTTATTGCAAGGGTATTTCATGAATGAGCGCATTCTACCGTGTTTCGTTTTATTCGGAATACTAATCCATAAAAATATGCATAAATATCACAAAAAGTTTTTTTACTACTTACAAATCGGCATAAAAAAGTAGTTTAACTATATAAATCATAAAAAGTATTCACGAGTCGTATGTATTTGATACATTGAGAAAATATTGGGGTGCTTAGCACACGAATTAGTCGTTATAATTTCTTTTCAATTTCCCCTATTGAGATATCAAAACATGTCGAGTCAACGCAAAGTCTTTTTCGTTTCGGATCGTACCGGTATTACGGCTGAAGTATTAGGTCATAGCCTTTTGACGCAATTCGAAGGGATTGCCTTTAAAAGAACCACATTACCTTTTATTGATTCAGTAGAAAAAGCACAAGCAGTGGCTCAGCAGTTGGCGGATTTTTGCTTAGAAAGCGAAACACGTCCGATCGTTTTTTCTACGATGGTCGATGGCGCAATTCGTAACGCGCTACGCCAACGTAACAACGCATTGCATTTGGACTTTTTTGAAAAGTTTATTGATCCATTGGAACAAGAGCTTGGCATGATGTCTTCTCATACCATGGGCAAAAGCCATGCAATTGATGACAATGATGAATATAAAACGCGAATCGACGCGGTAAACTTCACGATGAATAGTGATGATGGCGCATCGACCAAACATTATGATGAAGCGGATGTGATTTTGGTTGGCGTATCACGTTCTGGCAAAACGCCTACGTGCTTGTATTTAGCGCTTCATTACGGGATTAAAGCGGCCAACTACCCATTAGTGCCAGAAGATTTTGATTCTGAAAAATTACCAAACCGCTTGCAGCCATACCGCCAAAAGCTATTTGGCCTCACCATTCACCCTGAACGTTTACAACAGATTCGCCGTGAACGGAAACCAGACAGCCGTTACGCTGCATTAGATAACTGCAAATTTGAGTTGGCGGAGGCGGAGTCATTAATGCGTCGTGAACGCATTCCGTTCTTAGACACGACACACAAATCTGTCGAAGAACTGGCTAGTACAATCATTCACTCTGCAGGTCTCACTCGTCGCTTATTCTAAGCTGTGCGTTTATGTTATAGAAGGCCATCAGCCTTCTATAACATACGATTCTCTCTGCCTAAGTTCAAAAATAAGCTACATTTCAGCCGACCTTTGGCCCAAAAGGCTTATCACCTAAAATCGTTGCACGATGCACAATGCGACGATGGGGAAGATAATCGTCCACAGCGATGTGCTGCGTTATCCGGTTATCCCAAAATACGACATCATCTTTCTGCCAACGCCATCTCACCGTAAAACGTGCATGGCTAATATGTTGGTACAAAAAGGCCAAAATCGCTTTTCCTTCCGCTTCGGGTAATTCAACAATTCTTGTGGTGAAATCTTCATTCACAAAAATCGCTTTCTTTCCTGACACAGGATGAACACGAATCACTGGCTGAATCACGGGTGGGTTTGCCTTTTTTCCAGCCTCCCATTGCGCGGCTTTTTCTGGCGTGATTGCGTAACGGTACTCTGGAAAACCTTGCGTTAAATCATGAACAGCAGTTAGTCCTTCTAAATAAGCCTTCATTGGTGCAGATAGCGCATCGTAAGCAGCAGTTGCACTTGCCCACACCGTATCGCCACCGATGGGGGGCAATAGTTTGGCGGATAAAATAGCGCCAAGTGGCGGACGCTCGATGCACGACACATCACTGTGCCAATGTATTGCATCGGGCGGGTTATCGCCATGTGTGTCCAAAATCATGATTTCAGGTTGCTCTGCCACCTTTGGGTACAATGGATGCACATGTAAATCACCAAAATTTGCAGCAAACTCTTTTTGTTGTTTATCCGTGAGTGGTTGTTTTCGGAAAAATAGGATTTGGTGCTCAACTAATAATTCCGAAATTTCTTGCTTTAATAAATTGGATAATGGCTCAGCTAGATTAAGGCCGGATACTTCTGCGCCTAATGCAGGGGTCAATCGCTCAACAGTTAAGGTTGTCATTTTTAATCTTCCTTCTTATTATTTATTGTTGTTATCCGTTCAACAGATAGCCGTCTTGATTACACTTCGTTTTGCCAAGGGGTCAGCTTTCTTTGCAAGTAACGCAACCCAACTTCCAATAACAGTGCAATAGCAGCAATAATCAGGATTCCGGCAATCACCACATCTGTTACCAAGAATTTTGAAGCCGCGTGCACCATAAAACCCAATCCTTCGGTTGCTGCAATCAATTCTGCAGCAACTAAAGTAGACCACCCAGCCCCTAACGCAATGCGTAACCCAGTCAGTACATCGGGAAGCGCACTGGGGAAAACAACATAACGAAGCACCTGCCATTTGCTCGCCCCTAATGCAAGTGCGGCTTGCGCTCTAGAAGCCGAGACCCGACCGACACCATTCGCCGTTGCGATCGCTAAAGGGGCAAAAATGGCAAAGTAAATCAGCAATACTTTAGATAACTCACCAATACCAAACCAAATCACCATCAGTGGCAAATAGGCTAACGGAGGAATGGGTCGGTAAAATTCAATAACAGGGTCTAAAATTCCCTTACCAATGCGACTTGAGCCCATCCAGATTCCCGCAGGAATCGCGGTGGCAACAGCCAGCAAGAAAGCAGAACCGATACGAAAGCTACTCGCCCAAAGATGAGACCAAAGTGAAACATCCATAAAGCCGTTTTGCGCTAAATCGGCCAATCGTTTCACAACCGTGATAGGAGTTGGCAATAACATTTCTGGTAACCATTGCAGATAGCTCGTCAATGACCATGCCAAAATAACAAAGCCAATAGTAAGCAAACTCAACGCAACTCGACTTGTCAGAGCGGCCGAGAGACGATTCGCCCAAGAGATTCTTGTTACCGTTTGCGGAAGCGTTCGCTCTACCGCATACAGTGTTGGGTCTTCTAATAGAATAGTCATTGCACAGCCTCCGTTTGCGACACAATCTGATCTAACACCACCGCTTTTGCAGCAGCAAAGGTAGGATCTTGTTTAATACTTCTCGCCGACTCCCCTTCTGCATACCGCCTTGCAAAGTTGTACTCAAATCGCTCAACAATGCGCCCCGGCCTAGGGGAAAACACCAGCAATTCGGTAGACATTAAAACGGCCTCTTCCACACTGTGAGTAATCAGGAAAACGCCTTTTCTTGTCTGTTTCCAGACATCTAAAATAAGCGTTTGCATTTGCTCTCTCGTTAAGGCATCTAACGCACCTAAAGGCTCATCCATTAATAACCAATCAGGATTAGCGGCTAAGGCACGTGCTAAGCCCACTCGCTGCCGCATACCACCGGATATTTCACTCACACGATGATGTTCAAAGCCAGTTAAACCCACTTGGCTTAGCACCTGTTTTGCGACGGCTTCTTTTTCTTGCTTACTAACGCCTTGTAGCGTCAAACCAAACGCCACATTTTCTAATACAGAAAACCATGGAAATAATGCATCATCTTGAAACACCACCCCTCGATCGGCACCTGGCCCTGTCACGACTTGACCTGCCTTGGTGACTTGTCCAAGCGTTGGCGTCTGGAATCCTGCCAGTAAAGAAAGTAAGGTGCTTTTTCCGCAGCCTGATGCTCCTAGTGCAACAACAAAGTCACCTTGATTGATCGTTACAGAAACATTGTCTAGCGCGTGTACCACACCACGAGAGGATGGGTAATGTTTAGAAACGGCATTGGCGACGAGGGCTTTTGACATGTAATTCACCTTACTTTCTACCTCGGTGCAATTGCACAGAGGGCGGGATGACTCTTATTTCAACTTGCTGGCTTTTTGAACGAATTGAGGATCAATCACCGCCTGATAGCTAGCCAAGGTTTGATCGATTTTCTTTTGCTCTTTCAGGAAGGTAGCCGTGGCGGTAAGCGCTTTCACTGATCCGCCCCCCAATACAGCAGGACTTAGTTGCTCTACTGCATTTGGATATTTATTACCCGCCAGTAGGCTAGGGATATCTGCAGGGGTAGCACCACTTAAGTCAGAAATTTTCTTCACGACATCAGAAGACGCTGTCCACTTACTCGCATTTTTCTGATATTCAGCGTTCACATCGGTAGTGACTTTTGCAAACTTCACTAAAAAATCAGGATGCTTTGAAGCAAAGTCTTTTTGCGCAACCCAACTATCGAAGGTTGGATGCCCCCATTTACCTACTTCTGCTGAATCGGTTAATACCTTGCCTGATTGTTTAATTTTTCCAAGTGCAGGGTCCCATGTGTAAGCACCATCGATGTCGCCACGTAACCAGGCCGCGGCAATTTCTGGCGGAGCTAAATTCACCACTTTTACTTTTGATGGATCTATATTCCAGTGTTTTAGCGCGGAAAGCAGGCTGTAATGCGCGGTAGAAACAAAAGGCGTTGCGAGTGTTTTACCGATTAAATCTTTAGGAGATTTAATATTTGCACCATTGCGAACAACTAACGCTTCAGAGCCGCCAGTTAGCGCATTCACAACAAATGCCTTAATCGGCAACCCTCTACTAGTAGATGCTGCTAGTGGGCTAGAGCCAATGTTGCCAATTTGCACGTCACCAGAAGCAATGGCGGCGACAATATCTGCACCACTGTCGAATCGTTTCCAGTTAATTTTCCAACCTGTTGCTTTTTCATAACGGCCCTCCACCTGCGCCAACTTGGCAGGATCAGCACCATATTGATAACCAATGGTGACTTCTTCTGCTAGAGCAACATTGATTGAAGCAACACCTGCAGTAGCCAAAGCTAATTTGATTAAATTGATTCTTAATGATGTTTTCATTTGATGCTCCCTGAAGTTCTGCTTGTCTGAATTTGTATTCGATGGAGCCATCATAAAGCAATCACTAAATTTCTTTTAATTATATTTATCTATTTTTTAATTCCATATTAATCTATAAATTAACCAACACTTTCGATCAACATTGAAGAAACATCTTGGTGAATAGCCTGCCTTTCAGCACTTTTTATCAATATCGACAGATGAAACCGCTCTGCCAATTGTTGAATTCTTGCCAATACATCTGTCCGTGCCAAAATGAAGTTTGCATTTAGCTTTAACAAGTCAGGTAACGATTCTCCAGAATCCAGCCACGCCAAACTACGGTCATCTACATGACTACTCACTACAAAACCTCGCGCACGATAATTATTAACGACCTTATTTGCTAGCGCGGCATTTGCCGCCAAGCTAAGCGGCAACTCAATTACAAACTGCCTTGGCGATAACTGCAAGAATTGCAACAGCCTCTCAAATACCTGACCATGGTCTTTTACGACAATTGAAGGCAACCGAGGATGAACAGATAAATGCAATGGCAAGTGCGCGAATGGAGATGCATGATGGTTGAGTGTATGAATAATTCGGCTAAGCCGATCTAGACGAACAAGCGCTTCGTCAGATTTTGCTAACGTAAATAAAGTAGCGGCATCAATAGGCGTGCCGTCAAATAAATTCACTTGTAACCTAGCGGATACGGCGACACTGTTGGCATGCGTATGGGTAGTAATGGATTCAAAGACACTGCCAATTTCACACTTGAAGAAACTCCCTTTTACTCGCCCTTCGCGGTCGATAAACAAAGGTTGCTCAGCAAAATAATGGTTGTGGATAGAATCAATATAACCTTGTAATCGTAGAGTTGACGTCATGACGCCCCCCATTTAATCAATGTGAACAATAAATCATTCTATCAACATATAAAATAGTTTTTTAATAACCTTTTGAAATATAGAAATTCAAATAATTTTCTACCCTGACTTCATCGATTACAAACGGCGCATTTCCAACACGCAACGCGAGAACGAATCAACAAAATACCTTCCCAAGGTGAACAGGTCATTCAGCAAATATTCAGTTGACTAGGCATAAGATGCACTCCAACACCACGAAAAACGTGGCAACCCGACAGGAGAAACATCATGCGTAAATTACTAGCTTTGGTTATCGCAATGGGCGCAGTGGCACAGGCAAGTGCAGATGGCTATACCGACTATGCAAAAGTAAAAAATGTAGAGCCACAATACGAACAAGTAAAAACTGATCGCCAAGTGTGCTGGAATGAAACCGTTAACGTAAAAGATAAGCGTGATCGTGGCGGCAATACCGCAGGCCTTATCTTAGGCGGTGTGACTGGTGCGGTGGTTGGGCATCAATTTGGTAAAGGGCACGGCAAAGATGCCATGACTGCAATTGGCGCGGTCACCGGCGCAATGGTGGGACGTCAGTGGGGCAATAATGATGACCGCGACGATACATATCACACGGAACAAGTGCAGCGTTGCCGCAGCGAACCAGAATGGACACAACGCGTAACCGGTTACAGAGTCACTTATGAATACGCAGGAAAACGTTACACCACATTCAGTACCTCTGACCCAGGCCGTGAAATTAAGGTGAATGTTGCGGTCAATCCAATCTTGTAAGCATGAAAATGCAAACAAGTTACTTATTGATCAAGGACATCTAAGCCGCCACAGGTTACAATATTGGCATAATCTTAGGTGTCTTCGTTAGCAAGGAACTGAAATGCGCCCCCGTATATTAACTCTATGCTTGTGTCTCGGCCTATGGATGCCTATGAGCGCCATGGCCGATCTCAGCCGAGATGATGCTGCGCGCATTGCCCAACAACAAACTGGTGGCAAAGTGATTTCAGTAGACAACCGCAGTGGCGGTTATCGTGTAAAAGTACTTAAAGATAATGGTGAAATTGTTATCTTACAGTTAGGAAATGACTCCCCACCTTCTGCTAGAGGGCAAAATTACGATCAGCCACCACCTTCGCTGGATCAACGAAGAAATCGCCCAAATGAAGAAGGGCGAGGAAATAATGGAAACAATAACCGTCGCCCCTTCCCTTTTAAGGATGGCTTTTAATGCGAATCTTGATTGTAGAAGATGAACCAATTTTAAATGCGCGCCTAAGAGACTGGTTGCTTGGAGAGGGCTATCGCGTTGAATGTGCTCATGATGGTGAGCAAGGGTTATATCTTGCTAAAGAATCAGGGTTTGATGCGGCAGTAATTGATTTAGGCCTCCCTAAATTACCCGGGATTGACATCATTCGCACACTGCGCCAAGAAGGCAACAATATGCCCATCTTGGTGCTAACTGCGCGTGATCGCTGGCAAGACAAAGTCGAAGGCTTAGAAGCCGGCGCAGATGATTACTTAACCAAACCATTTGAACCACCAGAAATGCTCGCTCGCATTAAGGCTTTATTGCGCCGAGCAACGGGCAGCCCATCACTCGATATGGTGTTTGGCGCACTAAAGCTAGACCTATCAGGTCAAAAAGTGAGTGTTTCTGACCAAGAGTTAGACTTAACCGCTTTTGAATATCGCCTGATTGAATACTTAGTTCGCCATCGGGACAGAGTAGTAACAAAGCAAGAATTAAATAATTACTTATATCCAGTGAATGACGATCCCGATAGTAATGTGATTGAAGTATTAATTGGTCGGTTGCGTAAAAAACTCGACCCTCAAGGGGACTTACAACCTATTGAAACATTAAGAGGCAGAGGGTATCGCTTTGCGCTTTCCCAAGCTTAATTGGCTTAAATTAAAACTACCTACTTCGATTCGCTGGCGGATGACGCTAGCGAATCTTTTGCTTTTAAGCGTCTTCATTGTCATTACAGCAACAGGGCTTGAAAGTGCGTTTACGCAGCAAGCAGAAAGCACCCGCCAAGAACGCTTGCAAGCAGTGTCCTATTTACTGATGGCGGATACGGAAGTAGACAGCGAAGGAAAGATTCATCTGCCTAGTCAACTCACCGAATCCAACCTTATGTCTCCCGCATCTGGGTTGTACGCACAAATTTTAAGTACAAACAGTATTTGGCAATCCCCTTCTTCTGCTGGTCAACCAGTTGCTTTTGTCTCTAGCTTACCAAAAGGCCAGCGCTATTTCACCGCAGTAGAAGAAGCCGGCCACCGTTACTTCTCATTTGCACTTGGGGTGATATGGCCAACCGATAAAGGGCCAGTTCCGCTCACCTTTAGTATTAGTGAAGATGCCAAACCATTTGATTTACAAATGCAGCAATTTCGAAAAACGCTGTGGCGCTGGTTAGCTGCCTGCGCGGCACTGCTGTTAATACTGCAGATTCTCTTTCTACGCTTTGGCTTATCGCCATTGAAAAAATTGGCCGCTGGGTTAACTGCCATTGAAAAAGGCAATAGCGAAAAGTTAGAAGGGCAATATCCTCGTGAGATACAACCTTTAACAGATAACTTAAACGCACTAATCGAAAGCGAGCGCGCAAGGCAGCAACGATATGAACGAGCCTTGGGTGATTTGGCTCATAGCCTAAAAACGCCGATTGCCGTTATTCGAAGTACACCTCCACAATCCGACACATTCGTACCAACCGTGCAAGAACAAACGAGTCGAATTGAATCGCTAATTGGTTACCAATTACAACGTGCGGCAACAAGAGGGGCCAACACCTTTAGCAAACAAACGCCTCTCTCACCAATTGTTCAACGCTTAGTGTTGACGTTAACAAAGATTCATCGAGATAAGCAGATTGCTTTTAGAAATGATATCCCTCCCGCTTTGCTCACCAGACTAAGCGAAGGAGATGCGATGGAGTTGTTTGGTAATTTACTCGATAACGCGGGCAAATGGGCAAACAGCCAAGTTCGAATTTCTGCTGTACTCCAGAGAAAACGCTATTTAATTGCCGTCGAAGATGATGGACCTGGCGTTTCTAACCCAGATGCAGCACTCAAGCGTGGTGTCCGTTTAGATGAACATGTTCCCGGCCATGGGATTGGTTTATCTATTGTGGAAGATATTGTCTCCAACTATAACGGCGACATCCGCATCGAGCGCTCATCCACTTTGGGTGGCGCTGCATTCATTGTTTCTTTTCCCATCTAATCTACGTTGCTAACTCTGTTGTTAACACACTAAAGATTGACAGTTTTTCAAATTTTTATAATGAGAATGAATTGCATTTGTATTTTCATTTGTCGTAAAATGCGAATCGTTGTTATTTAGATCTGGAAAACTAATGCTTGTTCCGTTTTTGATTATGCTACGCGAAGGCATGGAAGCTGCACTGATTGTTAGCATTATTGCTAGTTATCTAAAACAGTCTGGCCAAGGACGTTGGATGCATGCAATTGTGATTGGCGTTGTTTTAGCCATCATCGCAAGCTTAGGGCTTGGTTTTGGACTTACTTCAATGGAAGCAGAGTTCCCACAAAAGGAACAAGAATTATTTGAAGCGGCTGTGGCACTAATTGCAGTCGTCATTCTGACATCGATGGTTTTCTGGATGCGCAAAGCAGCAAGAAGCATCAAGCAACAATTACATGATTCGATTCAATCTGCGCTAGACAATAGCCAAAATAAAGTATGGGCATTGATTGGCATGGCTTTTTTTGCTGTCGCCCGTGAAGGCCTAGAGTCTGTCTTTTTCTTAATGGCGGCATTTCAACAAGACGTGGGTTGGCAAGCTCCGGTTGGTGCGGTGTTAGGGGTGGTGGTTTCTATTGCACTTGGTGTAGGGCTTTACTACGGTGGCATCCGCCTAGATTTACGTCGTTTTTTCCGCTGGACGGGCATTTTCATTTTGTTTGTTGCAGCAGGTCTTTTCTCCGGTGCGATTCGTGCTTTACACGAAGCGGGCATTTGGAACCACTTACAAACTATTGCATTTGATCTTACCCAAACCCTGCCGGAAGGTAGCCCTGTTGGCGTGGTGTTAGGTGGTATCTTTGGTTATCACGATGCACCTGCCATCGGAGAAGTATTGGCTTGGTTTATCTATTTGATTCCTGCCGTTTTCTTGTTCTTAGCGGGCAGCAAACCTGCATCCGCCGCTAGACAAGCCGTTTAGAAAGCCCTCGATGCTTCGCTTGACCTGTACTGAATTCACCCATTTCAATAACATTTGATTGACGAGAGATTCGCGTTTATGAAAAACGGTTTTCCACTAAAAGAAACCATGGCTGTTGCACTAATGGCCGGTCTATTACTTGGTTGTAAAAAAGAAGAAGCAGAAACCACGGCATCAACGTCTGCCACCGTTGCAGCAAAACCAGCTGAACATGAAATTGTTATTAACGATACAGGTTGTACGCCTGGTGACTTCTCTGTTAGCGCAGGCAAAAATACCTTTAAGATCGTGAACAAGAGCCAACGCGCTGTAGAGTGGGAAATCTTAAAAGGCGTGTTGGTAGTGGAAGAGCGCGAAAATATTGCGCCTGGATTTACCTCTAAACTGACGGCAGACTTGGTGGCTGGTGACTATGAAATCACTTGCGGCTTACTAAGTAATCCGAAAGGTAAACTAACAGTTAGCGGCCAATCCTCTGGCGTATCCAACGAGAAACAAGCCGCTATCTTGAAACTAGAAGGTCCTGTAAAAGAGTACAAAGCCTATGCAGTTGCAGAAGTAGCTGCACTAGTGAGCGATGTAGAAAAGTTTGCGGCCACCATCAAAGCGGGCAAACTAAAAGAGGCCCAAGCGTTGTTTGCGCCAAGCCGTATCCACTATGAGCGTATTGAACCGATTGCAGAATTATTTAGTGATTTAGATGGCTCGATGGATGCACGTGTAGATGACTTCAAAGGTAAAGAGCAAGATCCTGAGTTTACCGGTTTCCATCGTATTGAATACGTTCTATTCCATGAGAAAACTACCGATGGTCTAGCGCCATTTGCTGACAAATTGGTAGAAGATGCCAAGGCATTGCAAACGCGTATGAATGAACTTGCCTTCCCGCCAAATAAAGTGGTTGGTGGCGCCGCAGCACTGATTGAAGAAGTCGCAAATGGTAAAATCAGCGGTGAAGAAGATCGCTATAGTGGTACTGATCTAAGCGACTTTAACGCGAACGTAGAAGGATCGAAAAAGATTGTTGATATTCTTCGCCCAATGCTAGAAAGCGCAGATGCTGCATTGCTGAAGAAAGTCGATGAAAACTTTAAGCTAATCGATAGTTTGCTAGGTAAATACAAAGAAGGTAACGGTTATGCGCACTACAGCAAGCTAACCGAACAAGACCGTAATGCGCTAAAAGCACCGATTACGACACTAGCGGAAGAGCTATCTAAATTACGCGGATTATTAGGTATTAACTAAATCTAGCGAAACGACGTAACCTTGTTCTTTATTGCGACAAAGACCAACCGGCAAACATGCCGGTTGTGTCATTTAGGACTCCAAAATGAAACCCACTGGCACTGAATCAAACTCGGACTTAAACAATGATCAAACAGAACTAAGCTCTCCTTCGCGCCGAACATGGCTAAAAGGTGCTAGTTTAGGTGGCGCAGTGGCACTTGGTGGCCTAGGGACAGTCGCGGTCCTTCAGCAAACCGGAAAACTCCCCAAACCCGGCCAATCGGCTATGGGTGATACAACCAAAGAAAACCAACCATTTTATGGAGAGCATCAGGCAGGGATTATTACCCCGCAGCCAGCTGCCGCTTTAGTTGTCGTGTTTGATGTGTTAGCGAAAGATAAGCACGAGCTAACTAGACTATTCAAGTTACTGACTACACGCATTAGTTTTCTAACAAAGGGCGGTAAGGTGCCGGATGTAGACCCCAAACTTCCACCACTAGATAGCGGTGTGTTAGGGCCAGAGGTCTTCCCGGATAATTTGACGGTGACGATTTCTGTCGGCGCGAGCTTATTTGATCAGCGCTTTGGTTTAGCCGATAAAAAACCAGCACATTTGATCGAAATGGTTCGATTCCCGAATGACCAGCTAAATCTTGATGAATGCCATGGCGACTTATCTATTCAGATTTGTTCGAACACGGCAGAAACCAACATTCATGCGCTTCGAGACATCATTAAGCATACGCCCGACTTGCTAGCGGTAAAGTGGAAGATCGACGGATTCTTACCGCCACACACCTTGGCAAAAATGGGAGAAGAAAGCGTCATTAATTTGCTTGGTTTTAAAGATGGCACTGCCAATCCAAATGCACAAGACAATAAACTAATGGATGAATTAGTCTGGGTGGGTACGCAATCTGGCGAGCCGGCTTGGACGGTAGGTGGTAGTTATCAGGTAGTACGGATTATCCGTAACCTTGTTGAGCAATGGGATAGAACCCCTCTGCAAGAGCAAGAGAAAATTTTTGGCCGCCATAAACATAGTGGCGCACCGCTTGGAAAGAAAAATGAACACGATGATCCAGACTACGCATCAGATAGCGATGGTAGCCGGATTGATTTTAAATCGCACATTCGCCTAGCCAATCCAAGAACCGCCGAAACGCGTAAAAACCTAATTTTACGCAGAGGGTTTAACTACTCTCGTGGCATCAGTAAATCTGGCCAACTAGATATGGGACTACTGTTTGTTTGCTATCAAGCCAACTTAACCAATGGCTTCCTGACCGTGCAAGCACGTTTAAACGGTGAGCCATTAGAAGAATATATCCGCCCTGTTGGCGGTGGTTACTTCTTCTCGCTACCTGGTGTCAAAGATGAAAAAGAATTCTTAGGACAAGCCCTGCTCGCCTAAGCTGCACTTTCAATGGGGTAATTGGCGTATAATTACCCCATCCTTTAGTGCAATAAAGAATCGATTATGTCTCGTAGCGAACAAGCGTATTTAGATATCCTGCGCCATGTATTAGATACTGGTGTGACAAAAACAGATAGAACCGGTACGGGTACTATTTCTATTTTTGGACATCAGAGCCGATACGATTTAAGCGAAGGTTTTCCGCTACTGACCACCAAAAAAGTTCACCTTAAATCGATTATTCATGAGCTAATCTGGTTTCTTAAGGGCGATACTAATATCGCCTATTTGAAAGAACATGGTGTCACTATCTGGGATGAGTGGGCAAAAGAAGATGGTAGCCTTGGCCCGGTTTATGGTTACCAATGGCGCAATTGGCCAACACCGGATGGGCAGCATGTTGATCAGATTCAGCAAGTCTTAGATCAACTAAAAAAATCGCCAGATTCTCGCCGCATTATTGTTTCTGCTTGGAACCCTGGCCAAATTGAACAAATGGCCCTACCTCCCTGCCATGCTTTCTTTCAGTTTTATGTGGCAGAAGGCAAATTATCTTGCCAGTTATACCAGCGAAGTGCGGATTTATTCTTAGGTGTTCCGTTTAATATTGCTTCTTATGCACTTCTCACCATGATGATGGCGCAAGTATGTGGATTGCAACCCGGTGAATTTATTCACACACTAGGTGATGCACACATTTATCTGAACCACTTAGATCAGGTAAAAGAGCAATTGGCCCGTGCACCACGCGCCTTACCACAAATGAAGTTAAATCCAGCGGTTTCAGATTTATTCGACTTTACGTTTGAAGACTTTACGCTGGAAAATTATGACCCGCATCCAGCGATTAAAGCACCAGTCGCAGTGTAATCACCACAAGTAATAGGCATACAAAATGACCACCAACTAGGTGGTCTTTTTTTTGTGCTTTAAAGCGTGAGGTATTTTTGAAGTGCATATTCCAATCAAATATTACTGCACAACACTGTACAAAACAGCACAAAACGGTAAAATACAGCAACACTTCAGACTTTTTGACGATGAACCAGCCGCTTGCCATAGAACGCCAACAACAGATCCTTGATTCACTAGAGAAACAAGGACGGGTGATCGCACAGCAATTAGCACAACGCTTTGGTGTCTCTATTGATACCATTCGGCGCGACCTAACCGACCTAGCCACGCAGAACTTATTGGTCAAAGTGCATGGCGGCGCCGTTAAAAAGACAGCGCCGTCACTACCTCGCGAAACGAGAGAGCATTTACATAAAGCAGCAAAAACCGAAATTGGTAAATTATGCGCGGCACTCATCAAACCAGGCCAAACAGTCTTTTTTGATAACAGCACAACCGTGCTAGAAATTGTCCGCCATATTCCTCAAACGCTGATGTTTACAGGTATTACCCATAGTCTGCCAACTGCAGTAGCACTAGCAAGTTTACCGAATGCCAATACCATTATGATTGGTGGGCAAATTAATCAAAAAGAGATGATGTGTGCAGATACGGAAACCATTGCACGCATCACTAACTTTCGGCCAGATATCGGGTTTTTAGGCATCTGCGCAATTCATGTGGATGCAGGCATTACAACTGACACCTACGAAGATATGTTAATTAAACAAGCTATTGTGAACCAGTCTCAGTTGGTTGTCGCTCCGGTTAGCCCAGATAAATTTAACCAGTCCTCTCCCTATTTGGTTTGCCCAGTGAGTGCGATTGATATCTTAGCCTTAGATAAATTACCCGATGAAAGTGCGATGGAAGGCTTCATCCCTTCAGGTGTTCAATTACTGACACCAGCGAAAGAGTACATCGCATGAAGCATCTCACTTACGCCAAGTGGTTTCTATTTAGCTTATTTGCAGGCAATGGCCTCTTATTTGGCTACTGGGCGGTACATATTCCTTTAATTCAAAAACGATTTTCGGTAGATGCCGCCCAGTTAGGCTTACTTTTACTCCTGATAGCAGGTGGTTCTGCTCTTACCATGCTCACATCAGGCAAAACCTTAAGCTGGTTTGGAAGTAAGAAACTGTTACTCATCGGCGCAACAGGACTATTTGCCTTACTACCTGTCATGATGTGGACGACTCACTTAGCGATTCTCATTGTGGCAATGGGCACATTTGGTATCGCCAATGGCTTAATGGATGTCGCCATGAACGAACAAGCCATTCGTTTAGAAGAAGCGGTGATTCAGAAGCAAGGCAAACCGATTTTATCTGGGCTTCATGGTGCATTTAGCCTAGGAGGGTTAACCGGAGCCTCCTCTGGTTATCTCTCATTAAAAGAAGGGAGTGATGGTCTACTACTTGCTGCTAGCTTGTGCATATTTGGACTAATTTTTCTCTGGGTAGGAGAACGTCACTTACTTGCAGCGAGACAAGAAAGCCACGAAGAAAAAGGCTCTTGGCGGATCAGCAAAAAACTAGTACTTGTGGCTGGCATGGCATTTTTAGTCTTACTCAGTGAAGGAGCCATTGCGGATTGGAGTGCTGTTTACTTAGAAAAAGCGATCGGCGTGACGCCAAGCCGTGCGGCACTCGGTTATGCCATCTTTTCGCTTGCGATGGCCGTTGGACGATTTGGTGGAGACTATGTTCGAGCAAGAGCTGCGGCTCATGACATTTTGACGTTTTGCGGCATTATCGCCACAGTAGGCATGTCGATGGTGCTCTGGAAGGCAAACGAACCCATCACGCTGATTGGATTTGGATTACTGGGATTAGGTTTTTCTAATATTGTGCCCATTTTATTTGGTGCGTCGAACGATCTACCAGACACTTCACCTGCCATGGGATTATCCATCATCGTAAGCTGTGGATATTTAGGCTTCCTAAGTGGACCGGTCGTGATCGGCTTCTTGATTCAACATGCAGGCCTCACCCCTGCTCTTAGTCTCATTGCCGTGTGTTCTGCCGTAGTTGCCATTTGTGCCAGCATCGCCTTAGCCAACAAAGATTATTAAACTTCAGCCCCCTACCATTCACTTTGCGCTCTGCCGGAAACTAACATGCCAACGTTTAAAGACAAATCTTTCTCAGCCTTTTTATTTGATATGGATGGGACATTGCTCAGTTCGCTACCTGCGGTTGAGCGGGCTTGGCGCACTTGGGCAAATCGCCATGGCATTGATGCGGATCAGTTACTGACTACGCTTCATGGCGTAAGAGCAGAAGACACGATTCGCCGCTTCTTTTCTGATGAAGCAGCGGTTCAGCAAGAAGCAAAATGGATTTTAGATTTTGAGTGTGAAGATACGGATGGAGTAACGGCGATACCCGGTATTCATGCCTTATTAGATCAACTCGCTCCAACAGAATGGGCGATTGTCACCTCAGCCCCCAAAGCATTAGCACTTACCCGGCTAAAAGCCGCTGGCATACCCGTCCCGCCGCACTTATATACGGCCGAGGATGTGAGCAAAGGAAAGCCGCACCCGGAGGGCTTTATGAAAGCAGCCGAGCAACTTGGCGTGGCGATTGAGGATTGTTTAGTGTTCGAAGACTCCCCAGCCGGGGTTGCGGCAGCCAGAGCGGCCGGCGCTAGCGTCGTGATTATCGGTGGGCACGTTGAAGCAAACGAGCAAGACTTTGAAATTCAGGATTACCTATAAAACATAGGGAAGCCTTGCTTCCCTATGTTTTTGTTTGCTTCACCGGCCTAGACCGCCAACACAAATTGGGCGCGATGTTTACTTGCCTCAATTTGCCTTGCATTAGGTTCATCTGTATTTTCTACCCATGCTGCAGCAGCTTCCGGAGATCGACCAAACTGAATGTGTCGATTAATTAACCGAGTCAGCCGAAGCGCCTGATCTACTTCCACGTACCAAGTATCATCCAGCAAACCTGTCACCTGTTGCCAAAACCCTAATTCCAAAAGCAGGTAATTTCCTTCGATAATGATTAGCCGTTTGTCAGACAATACAGGAATGGCATTCGCAATTGGCTCTTCGATTTCTCTTCGAAATTCAGGTGCATAGACAATTTCATCAGATTGTTGATGGCGGATTCGACTAAGTAAGCTCACAAAACCAGCACTATCAAAGGTATCTTGCGCCCCTTTGCGATCAGCTCTACCCAACCTAGCCAATTCAACATTCGCCAAGTGGTAGCCATCCATCGGCACAACGACACTCAATTCCAAATAATGTTGGTGAATCCACTCGGCAATGGTCGATTTCCCCGCGCCAGGTGGCGCTGCAATACCTAGTAGCACTCTTTCTTGTTTTGCTAATAAAGCATCAATCCTTGCAATAGCACTTTCTGGTAATGACATAAGCTGTTATTCCGCGCTATTTTGATGATCTGATGTTGGCTGATTAGGCTTAGTCAGGCTTGCAGCTGGGGTTGCTGCTTTCTTCTTTAGAGAACTAAGCAAAGGCATTAAGGCGGCGGTTTGTTCATCCGTCTTTTGTAAGTCCAAGACCACTAAGTTGCCATGTTTACCAATTTCACGTAGCGCATCAATACGGTTGGTTTCTAACAAAATAGAAATTGCTTCATGTGGAGGAACGCCAGAAAACTCTAATAGAGATTCTTTTAGCCCTTCTGCAAGCAGTTTTCTTGAGTCCGCCAACCCTTTAGCACGTTGGCGCTGAGCTTCCGCTTCTGCTTCCGCTTGCTTCACGGTACGAATCATCGCTGCTTCTGCTTCTTGCTGTGCGGCTTCTTTTTCACGTGTTGCGGCAACGACACGATTAAACGAGGATTGCACTTCCAAAGAAACCGTTGGCTGGTCGATCAACACGCCTTCTAGTAAATAACCAAACTCCGACAGCTTAGTCGTTAGCATATGTCTAACTTCACCTACAATCTTCTCACGATCTTTAAACATATCTTCTAGCGTCATAGAAGCGGCAACAGAACGGACGGTATTTAGCACCCATGCCCTTACCTGCTCGTGCGGCTCTTGCAGCTTGTAGAAAGCATCTGCAGCACGTTCTGGCTCTACTTGAATCATCAGATTAACCGGTAGCGCAACAAACATGTTATCCAGCGTTTTTACTTCAACGGTTGCAGGGACGGACTCAATTTTTAAAGATAACTTGCCAGCAATTTGCTGAAACGGGATGAAAATCCAGTTAAGGCCAGGCGCCAAGGTACGTGAGTAGCGGCCTAGTGTCTGAACAATAGATACCGTTTGCTGTTCAACAATACGAATACCAGAAATGATCACAAATAAGATGATGCCCAATAGCCCAATTACGATTGGATTCATGTGTTCTATTCTCCACGTTTATTATGTATGCCAATATACTATTAATCTAATGAAGTAGCCACTGATCGTATGCAGAGGCTCTTTGCAAAAAAACTTCATCTCGCATTTGGCTAATGTGTTTCCATAAACACTGTTTGGCTTCTGGGTATTTCTGGGCAAATGGCAGACTAAATGGCAAAAAGTAGTCTTTCTCAGCAATTGGAGGACTCAGTGCCACAATACTTTTATCTGAACCCAGATAGGCTTCCACCAGCGCAGATTGCGCGGCAAAAGCAGCGATTCGATTCGCTCTTAACTTAGCGATATTGGATTTGAAATCTGGCGCGGTTTCGAAGTTGATCTTTAACTTTTCTAAGTCTTGAATAACCGACCAACCATAAATGGCACCAACCGGTAAGTTAGTATTGCTTAGTTTCTTCCCATCCCATTGAATAGGACGCTTTGCATCCACATAGAAGCAGTACGTCAATGTCGTCAATCTAGCCTTGCCATCCACTTTGTTATCAATCATCGGGAAGGCTGCGTACTCTGCGCGCTCAGGGCTGTAAGATAGTTGAATTACCGCATCAATTTCGCCTGATTTGATTTCTTGAAGTAAACGCTGAGAAGGTAAACGTTTTAATTTGATATCTACCTTACAGGCTTTAGCTGCTTGGCGGACTAACTCGACAGAAAGACCAGGTCTATCTGGAAACTCATCCCCTTCGCCCATGATAAAAGGCGGCAGTGGTAGATTATTTACCCCTACTTGGACGACTACAGACTGAGCAATCGCAGCGGCACTTGCAACGCTAGAAAGAACACCCACTCCATAGTATTTCATACAAATACCTTATTGTTTATTTTAATAAACGATGAGCATACCTATTCTATATGACATGATTTTTTAACAATTGCAAAAATTTCATATCAATAACTTATTCTGGCCAGTTTAGTAATTCTGGTTGATGCCACTCATTCATCAACAGTGAATGAAGTACTGGATAAGAAAATTTGTCACCCACATTGGGAATGGCTTGATACCGGTAACTCACCCCATTCAAGGCAAAAGCTAATTGATATGCATGCAAATAACCACGATCAGCAGACTCTCCGCTATATCGACCATCTCCAAGAATAGGACACCCTAAACTTTTCATTGCGACACGAATTTGATGGGTTTTACCTGTATAGGGTTTTAATAAAAACGCACGAATACCAGGGGCAATAGACGCGCTAAAAAAGCGTGTTAGGGCTGGATTAAGTTTAGAACGTAGTAATTTCCAACTACCATTTCGTCCTTTTTCCATATCTCCAGCGATGAGTCCCTGCTTTTTACTTGGCTTAAAGGAAGAGAGTGCAATATAAAATTTTTGTACCTTTTTGGATTGCCATGCTTCCCCAAGTTCACTAGCAACTGCTGCTGACTTTCCAAATACCATTACTCCACTCGTTAGATTATCTAAGCGGTGAATTTGAAAAAGTGACGATAGACCAGTTTGAGAGCGAATTAAATCAATTAACCCTGGTTGATTATCTTCCTGATGCATAGGGATGCCTGGCATTTTATTCACCACAATAAAATCTGGTTCATCAGCGATCACATAAAAGCCGTTAAAGGACACGTTTGACTCGCAAATACTAAAAAGTTGACTGTATTTTAGAGTAGAACAGCAGGGTTGTTGGTGCCTATCTGAAAAAAACAAAGGCCGCTAACCAGCGGCCTTTGTTTTTGGCGTTTACTAAGTCAGATAAATTACAGACCTAGTGATTTTTTCACAGCTGAAAGACCTTCTTTGCCGTCAAAGGTAGTCACGCCAGCTAGCCATTTGTCTAGCACTGCTGGGTTTTTCTTCAAGTATTCTTTTGCTGCAACTTCTGGCTTCACTTTGTTCATGATTGGACCCATGACCATGTTTTCCATGCCAGTGGTGAACTGAAGGTTGTTCACAAATTTACCAACGTTCGGGCAACGTGTTTCATAGTCAGTTGCTAAAACAGTAAATACTTTTGCTTCACCAAAGTTTGGTCCAAATACATCATCACCACCAGATAGGTAAGTCATGCGCATTTTCACGTTCATTGGATGTGGTTCCCAACCTAGGAACACAATGAATTTCTTATTGCGAACAGCACGCTCAGCTTCAGCCAACATACCTGCTTCACTTGATTCAATTAGTTTGAAATCTTTCAAACCAAATTGATTCTTTTGAATCATGTCTTGAATTAGCTTGTTGCCGTCGTTACCTGGCTCAATACCAAAGATTTTGCCGTCTAATTCTTTCTTGAATTTTTGGATGTCAGCAAAGCTTTTTAGACCCGCAGCAGCTACATACTCTGGCACAGCCAAGGTATATTTAGCTCCAACCAAGTTTGGCTTTTCCAAAACTTTTAGTTGTTTTGCTTTAACAAACGATTCGATCATTGGTGTCATACTTGGATTCCAGTAACCCAAGAAAACATCAATTTGTTTAGATTTCATACCAGCAAATGTAATAGGCACTGACGCGATGGTTGTGCTTGGTTTATAACCTAAGCCTTCCAACACAACAGAGGCCATACCAGTGGTAGCAGCAATATCGGTCCAACCTACATCGGCAAAGCGAACTTTCTGACATGCAGCAGAATCGCCAGCAAATGCAAATTGGCTTACTCCAGCCATGACTAGTGCGGCCAACAGTTTACGTGACTTCAGCATTACTGAATCTCCTTGAATAAGCCTACAAAAACAGAGAAATTTCTAAAAAATATTCCCCGTACTCTCTCCAAATAAACCTGATTTTTTATTCGAATTCCTTAAGATAGAAAGACGATATTGGTTTAATGAAAGATTGACAGGCATTGAACAGGCGAAATTATATATTTCCGACACATACATGCTCATATGCGGCCATATAAATCCACACAATTCCACAACTACTTAAACTCACAAGGTAGACATTACCACTGGAAGGGCTTCTTTACCATCAAAGGTAGTTACCCCATTTAACCAGTTCTTCAGAACAGCAGGGTTCTTTTTCAGCCATTCCATTGCCGCTTGTGGCGCTTTCACTTTATTCATGATGCTACCCATCACGCGGTTTTCCATATCTAAGGTGAATTGCAAATTGCTAACAAATTTACCAACATTTGGACAACGCGTTAAATAATCGTTAGCTAATACGGTATAAACCTTTGCCTCACCATAGTTTGGGCCGAAATAGGCATCACCACCTTTTAAATAAGTCAATTTGAAATCCACGTTCATTGGGTGTGGCTCCCAAGCTAAGAAGGCGATAAATTTCTTTTGCTCAACGGCTTTTTTCACCGCCATGAGCATGCCTTTCTCACCCCATTCCGTCACCATAAAGTCTTTTAGGCCAAATTTGTTTTTCTGAATCATATCGTTCAGATAATTATTGCCTTCATTACCCGGCTCAATCCCATACATGGTATAGCCAAGCTCAACCTTGAATTTACCTAAATCTTCAAAACTTCTTAACCCTGCATCTGCTGCATAGCTTGGAACAGCCAATGTATATTTGGCGCCAACCAAATTAGGTTTAGCGAGCATTTTGACATCGCCTGATTTGACATAGGGTGTAACTTGGCCAGTTTGAGCAGGCGCCCAGTAACCTAAATAAACATCGATTTGTTTATTTTTCAGCCCTTTGAGTGTATCTGGCACCGATTGAATGGCAGAGCTTGGGTTATAGCCAATTGACTTTAAGACATAAGACGCTAGCGCGGTGGTGGCCGCAATATCCGTCCAACCCACTTCGCCAAATTTCACATTTTGGCATTGCGCGGGATCTTGTGCGGATGCATGAAAAGACGTCGCTAAAATACCTACACTTGCTGCGACTGAAAACCATCTACGTACTGCTGTTTCCATCGGTGCTCCCCCTCCTGAAGACAAACCAAATGTATAAACGAAATGCAATAGATCAATTGGTAATTCAACTTCGTATCGGCTAACGTCTTATCCGAAATGCATATTGTATTCAATCCAAAAAAAGAGGCAGTTTGATTGAAACATAACTGCCTGTCGTAGATTTACAATTGCTTTACATAATACTGACGTGTTGCATATCAGGATGCCGCTCTCTACTTGGCGGATAACCAAATACACCACGATACGATTTACTAAAATGTGAAGATGATTGGAAGCCACAGGCGACAGTTACTTCCATGACAGACATATTGGTCTGTAATAACAATTCTCTTGCCCGACGTAAACGTAGGTCTAAGTAATATTGAGCAGGTGTCGTACCTAAATAACGCTTAAATAATCGCTCTAGGTGACGTAATGACAACCCTAGATCATCCGCTAATTGATCTAGCGAAATCGGATTTTCAATATTATTTTCCATTGCCAATGCCGCTTCTAATAGCGACTCATGGCCCGCACCAATTCTGGCCACGAGTGGAATGTGCTGACGATCTTTTTCATCACGGATACGGTCCATAATAAACTGTTCAGACACGTCTGCAGCTAAGCTTTTTCCGCCTTTAAAGCGGATCATATTGATCATGAGATCTAGCGGCGCAGTGCCGCCACTACAGGTAAAGCGATCACGATCAATCACAAATAATTCGCCAGAAAAATCAATCGCGGGGAATTCTTCACGAATCGCAGATAGGTTTTCCCAGTGAATAGAACAACGGTAGTTGTTTAACACACCCGCTTTAGCAAGGGCAAAAGTACCAGTACAAAGTGCGCCTAAAGCGACACCTGCTTGATGATATTTGCGAATCACAGAAATAACCTGATCATTGACGGCGTCACGTACATTGGTACCTGCACAGACAAATAAAATATCAGGTTTAGGAATTTCTTCAGGTCTGACGGTTGGTGCAATAGATAGGCCATTACTAGCCAAGACAGGTTCATCAGTGAGCGTGATGATTGACCAGCGGTATAAGCGCTTGCGACTTAATTGATTGGCCATACGTAGCGGTTCAACGGCATTGGTAAATGCAATCATTGAAAAACTTGGCAGTACCAAAAAACCAATATGGGAAAGTTGAGAAATATCTTGTGAAACCATAAAACAATCCCCTGTCATTCATCTCGCTGAAAACCAGCATTTAAGCCACTTTACAAATTTTTAAACAATTTAACCGCATCTGCAGTTTGTATTTGCTAAAGCAAGTAGCGTAATACGCCTTGGTAGTCATTATTAGTCAAATATTGATTATAAACGACTAATCTAAACTAGGCTGAATTCCTAGCTTACCTGAATTTGTACGTATACACACCAGTACAATTTGGCTAATTCATTAAATTTTAATAATTTAAATACCTAAAGAAGGCGATCTAAATACTAAAAATACAAAAGGCAGGAAATAGAACAAACCACACTGTCTATTTCCTGCCTTTGCAGGTTGCTGCAACCAGCTTAATTACTGTTGCTTGCTACTCTTAGAAGTACCAAAACTCTCGGTAATACGGTCAAGAATGATCGCTAGCAATACCACTGCTAGACCACTCTCATAACCTAGACCCACGTCAAGACGTTGGATTGATGCAAGAACATCGTTACCTAGACCACCAGCCCCCACCATCGAAGCGATAATCACCATCGATAACGCCATCATGATTGTCTGGTTAACACCAGTCATAATGGCTGGCAACGCCGTTGGCAATTGCACTTTGAAGAGTAACTGTCTTGCAGTACAGCCGAAAGCGTGACCTGCTTCAACAAGTTCTTTGTTCACTTGGCGAATACCCAAGTTAGTTAGACGAACTGCAGGTGGCATCGCAAATACGACAGTTGCCAAAATACCAGGTACGCGCCCCAAACCAAAGAACATCGCGGCTGGAATCAAGTACACGAATGCAGGCATGGTTTGCGAGAAGTCCAAAATTGGACGAACAATTTGGTTAACCCGATTGCTTTTCGCACACCAAATGCCCAAAGGAACACCGAGCATCAGCGAGATCACTGTAGATGAGAGAGTCAACGCCAGAGTTACGATGGTTTGTTCCCAGAAGCCAGTCGTAAAGATTAGCAAGAATGACAACAGGACAAACAAAGCAAACTTCCAGCTCAAACGCCAGAAACCCACACCAACAAACAGCAAGGTCATTGCCCACATCGGCAATAATAGTAGCAAATGCTCAACGCCTTCGGCGAATACATCCACAATCTTGCCGATGGTATCGAAACCACCAGAGTAATTGTCTAGCAAGTACTTAACAAGCTCGTTAACCCAATCACCTAGCGGTAGATAGCTGTGCGGATTTGCCAGGAAATTATGTAGAAAATCAGACATGTAGACCTCGCTGGGAAATTCTGGTCAGAACACTGTAAGAAGACAATACGCCGACGTAGTGACCGTTATCATCCATTACTGGCAGCGGTGTGCGCTGACCAAGTAATCTTGGCAATACATTTTGTAGTACAGAACGATGGCTGATTGGATCAACTGTAATTAGATTATCAATTGAAACAGATTGGCCTACCGAAGCTTTCGCACGTTCTGTTGGCAACAAGCCTAGGAAGTGATTGTCTTTCGACAAGCAAACACACCATGCGTAATCGTTTAGTGCGTTTTCGCTAATGGTTTCGCCTTGTTTCAAGACTGGAATAGCATGCGTATCTAGCATGTCTTTTGCCATCAAGTAACGAGACGTATCCACGCTCTTGAAGAATTCACGTACGTAATCTTCAGCCGGATTTTCTACGATTTCTTGCGGTGTACCTACTTGAACTAAGCGGCCACCTTCCATAATGGCAATGCGAGTACCAATTCTTAGCGCTTCTTCCAAATCGTGAGAAACGAAGAAAATAGTACGGCGATGTTCGCGTTGTAATTTCAACAGAACATCTTGCATCTCAGAGCGTTTTAGCGGATCTAGCGCAGAGAACGCTTCATCCATCAGCATTAGAGATGGGTTTACCGCTAGCGCACGAGCTAAGCCCACACGCTGCTGCATACCACCAGATAATTGGTGTGGATATTTCTGAGCAAAAGCAGCAAGACCTACTTGCTCTAGAACGGTCATGGCTTGCATTTCGCGTTGTGCTTTAGGCACACCAGCGACTTCTAAACCAAACGCAGCATTCGCAACGACGGTACGGTGTGGCATCAAAGCAAAGCTCTGGAACACCATACTCATGTCTTTACGACGCAAGTCGATTAGTTTTTGTGGGGGCAGCTTAGCAACATCCTCACCATCGATGATGATTTTGCCATCTGTTGGTTCAACCAAGCGGTTAATCAAACGAATTAATGTTGATTTGCCTGAACCAGACAAACCCATCAATACGAAGATTTCACCTTCATCCACGTCGAAAGAAACGTTATTGACGCCTACGACTTGGCCTGTTTTTTCAAAAATCTCTTCTTTTCGTTTACCTTGCTTAAGCAGGTTAACCGCGTCCATTGGTTGCGGTCCGAAAACCTTGTAGAGATTCTCTACCCTAATCTTACTCTGCTGCATCTCCCCTCCTCGGAATCTGACAAGCCCGGGTGATTTACCCGGCCAGACAAACTCTGCCTGTGAGCCCACCACAAATTACAGAAAAAAAACCAAAACCCTTGACAAACCTCGCGCTTCAAACAACTGACGGAGATCTGTTTTGATATTCGTCAAGTGACACGATATAAGCGTCAGAGCCCTTAAAGCAACTGCAGAACGACAACAAATTTAACCAAGGCGACATTGTGGGTATTTGTTTACAACTGCCAGTCATTTAGACTCTAACCACCTTGAAAACCGCATAAATACTCATATGCACGATAATGCACAGAATACTCGCCGCACATTTTTATCTGCTTGGCTTGATCTGACTTGCTGCAATACAGCATTTATCGAGATCAAAAAAAAGCAGCTACTGAATCCCTTCCACCAGTAGCTGCCATTCCCCCCAACAAAACGGTACTTACACCGATATGGGCCGATTGTTAGCGATCCAGCACCACATCAGTTTTTGGGATGCTGCAACATGGCAGAATCCATCCCTGATCAATTTCACGCTGGCGAATACCACCGCCATGCTTCATATCCACTTCACCTGACACTAATTTAGTCTTACATGTGCCACAAAGACCTTGTGAGCAAGAAGATGGGAAACGCATGCCCGCTTCTTTCGCTGCCGCCAATAGTGTTTTTGGCGGTTGGCAACTAACCACTAGATCAGATTTAGTAAATGAAAGCTTAAAGCCATCACTTGAACTATCCGCATCCCCTGCAGGAACATCAGCAGTCTCTTCTGAAGCCGCATTTAGCGTTTCGAAAGAGAAGCTTTCCTCATGATAATGCGTCATGTCAAAGCCAAGGCTTTGCAATACATTTTTTACCGCGGTCATATAAGGTGCAGGACCACAACAGAACACTTCACGCTCTTTATAATCAGGCGCAATGAGTTCTAGCATAGGCGCACTTAGATAACCTAAGTAACCTGCATAGTCTTCATCTACACCAGGGCGTTCGCAAATGACCGCATGGCGAAAGCCTGGCTGATGCCTAGACATTGCTTGTAATTCACGTGCAAAGATCACGTCACTTGGTGATCTTGCGCTATGAAGAAAAACGATGTCACGGTTACTACTCATGTCAACATGCGCACGGCTCATGGACATTAGTGGAGTAACCCCACTACCCGCAGATAGATACAGATACTTCGGTGCATTTGGGGCCAAAGAGAACGAGCTAAACTCGCCAGATGGGCCTAGTACACTCACGTCATCACCAACTTTAAGGTTGTCATGCAACCAGTTGGACACCACCCCGCCAGGCACACGTTTGACGGTAATCGAAACGGTATCTGGACGAGTTGGCGTACTAGAGAGGGTGTAACAACGGTTCACTGTTTCGCCATTAATATTCAGTTCCAGCGTTAAGAACTGCCCAGGATGATACGCGAAACGCCTTGGCTCGATGCTACGGAACACAAAGGTTTTCACATCATGGGTTTCCTGGCGGATGCCGACACATTTAACTGTATCGTCTACTCCAGGTTGCCAAGCACTGGGGGCGGCTTGGCTAAAATCAGGCAAAGTCAGTGTAGTTGTCATTTTTAGTCACCGATCAGTGTTTTCATACGATTGATATACCAGTTAGAGAATTTCTCTACTAGTGTCTCTGTGTAAGGAGAGTAAGGACCAGGTTGATACTCTGGGCTTTTCGATCCTTTGTGTGATTCTTCCACCAAGAAACGGTCTTGTGAGTTAGTTGCGTTCCACACAGCCGTTAAGTTTTCTACTGTGTAATCCACACCTTCTACCGCATCTTTGTTAACCAACCATTTAGTGCGAACCAATGTTTTATCCGCGCTCAACGGAATCACACTGAAGGTCACAATGTGGTCAGCCATGAAGTGGTGCCAGCTGTTTGGTTGTGTCCAGAAAGACAAGCCACCAATCGCTGCATCGCCAAAGTCAGCGAGCAATTTCTTACATGCTGATTCAGTGCTTAGCGTTTGTGATTGACCTTCTTTATCTAGTGGCATACGCATAGTACGGAAACCACTGATTTTGGTATCTAGGCAATCCACTTCTGCAGAAGGTAAGCCACACGCTTCCCATTTTGCATGGCGCTCTTTTACCATTTCTTCGTATTGCTTCATGCCTTCATCGGTTTCTGCACTTGGTGCAAAACCGTAGCTGTAAGCATATAGCGAAATGGTTAATTCTGGATGGTTACCGGTACAGTGGTAGCACTCACGGTTGTTTTCCATCGTTAATTTCCAGTTGCCCTCTTCGATAATATCGATTTGAGCAGCAATTTTGGTATTAGCGATTTGGTGTGGTGCAATGTACGGGGTCATTGTATCCACTAGTTCTTGGAAATCTTCTGGTGGGTTATCTGCTAAGCAGATGAACAACAGACCCGCCACATTTTTCAAATGAACTGGCTTCAAACGATGCTTAGAAGGATCAAAGTCTTCACCCATGTGCTCGGCGAAAAGTAGCTTACCTTCTAAGTTGTAAGTCCACTGGTGGTAAGGACAGACCAAGTTACCGGTGCTGCCTTTGTCGTGTGTACAGACACGAGAACCACGGTGACGACAAACGTTGTGGAATGCACGCACTTCGCCGTCATCATCACGAATAATCAAGATTGGCTGATTGCCAATCTGTACAGTCATGTAGTCACCAGCTTCAGGCACATCAGGCTCAACACCAACATACATCCAGTGTTTGCCGAAAATGTGTTTCATGTCGGCATCAAACACTTCCTGGCTGTTGTAGAAAGGAGCCTCTAGGCTATAACCAACCTTGCGGCGATCCAGCAGCTCACGGATATTAACAGGTGCCTGACTCATTTATGCTCTCTCCTAAACGGTGCAACAAATCAAAAATCTATGAGGCGATGTTCGCGCAGGTAGTCGAGGACAACTTGCGCTTTTGCGACAGCATCCCCAGTTTTCACGACCTGTCCGCCAGATTTTCCATCATCACTAGCGATTGCACCCAACATACGAGCGTGGCCGCTCTGTTTTAACTTCGCTTTCAGCATTAGCGGACGACGTGTAGCCGCCTCGTATTGCCAATAAGAGCTCACTTTGCCGGTGCTGCCAATACGGCTACGTAGTAGACGACCTTGTCTTGCTTTCGCAAACGCATATTGCACATTAATTGGTGCACGTGGGTGAACTGCAATAATAGCTGGCAGGCTAACCTCTACCTCACGGCGAAGGCCTTTCGGCATAAACTGCGTCACACGAACCAAGCGACCAACTAACTTAACCGTTAGCGCATCAGGCACCAACGGCACGCCTAATTGCGCAGATAACTGATAAGGAAGCAAACCACTCGCCTCTCCACCATCGGCCCTACCGCCAAGCAAGATCAATTCTTGACCAGAAAGCGCTGGCTGCAATGTATCGACAATATCGCAACCTTCATCGCCTAGCACTTCAATTTCACTAGCACCTAAACCTAAGTACCCATCTAAAGAAGCATCGCTAGGCGCACCCGCTGTTAATACCTTTAGTGAGGTGCTAATCGTCTGCGCTACACCTAGCGCCGCCACATCGGCCTGAGCCGGTCTAGGACGCCCACTGACGGGGTGGTAACCAGGTGTCACTAATACAGCAACTTTTACGTGGTTAGACATGCCAATTACTCCTTACCAGCGACTTTTTTGGCGTCGTTCACCAATTCCAGCATGGCTTTCATGAAGGAAGAACTATCTTCAATCACGGTCAAACTTGCCCGCTTCACAATTGGAGCGCTTTCATCGATATTCACTGCAATTACATGGCGGCAATCTTTAATACCTTGTAAATGCTGAACCGCACCAGAAATACCAATGGCCATATACATGCTTGATTGAACAGTTTTACCGGTTGCCCCTACTTGCTTCGCACGTGGGAAGCGACCATCATCCACCGCCACGCGAGAGGCACCAGTTGCCGCACCCATAGCATCTGCCAGTGCTTTGAAGGTAGACATGTCTTTCATGCCGTTACCGCCAGAGACAATCGCATCAGCTTCTTCTAGCGCAACATTTTCTGGCGCACTAGCAGAAATACCCAAGTCACGAACACGTTCAGATACGCTATTGACAGTCGGGCTCTCAACGACTTCGCCTTTACCCACCCATGGCAATTTGGTATCTACTGCGTTCTTCGCTAACATCACAACATCTGTCAGTTTAGCAACCGCAAAGCGATTACCCGGGATCCAACGACGCACTTCTGTTTGGTTAATTTCAACCACATCGGTTGCGATGGTTTTACGATGAATCGCAGCAAAGCGACGTCCAATTTCTGCATCAGCACCGGTATCAGGCAAATACATTCTGACTGGGTGAATCTCGCCCCATAATTGGCGCAATGCTTCTACCGTTGTTTCTGGTGAGTAGCGAGTCACATCTAATGATGGGTAAGTGATGATCTTGTCTGCACCAAGGACAGAAAGGTCATCATTACAAGTACCCATAATCGCTACGACCACAGCGGTCTCTGCATTCGCCAGTAACGCTGCAGCAGCAATGGCTTGTTTGCCATGCTCGTCTAACGCGCCACGATCGCTATGCACTACCACCAATACGGTCGCTGTTGTTTCTTTATTTGTTCTCAGTGCCACGCGTGATTCATCGTGATGAGAAACTTGCATTGGGTCTCTCATCCCAGTTTCAGCACCAAGAATGATCCGCTTGAGACCGCTTGGGCCAATCACATAAGGACGGCGTGGATCAATGCGCGGTATGTTTTGCATGTCATGCATGATCATCTCCCCTTAATCTGCCAAGCGTTCTGCGACAAGTTCTGCCAACTCGACCACGTCCGGACGGTCACCCACCACACCTTCCAGCATGGCTGTACAGTTTGGACATGCAACGGCTACTTTTGCTGCGCCAGTCGATTTCACATCTTGCATACGCATGTCAGAGATACGAGCTTCACCAGGGATATCGGTAAATGCAGAACCACCACCCCATCCGCAGCAACGCGCCTTCATGCCAGAACGTTCCATTTCCACTACTTTGATGCCAATGCCTTTCAACACATTACGTGGCGCATCGGTTTCGCCGTTGTAGCGACCTAAGTAACATGGATCATGGTACGTAAAGTCTGGCATTGCAGTGGCAGATGCCTTCAGACGTAGACGGTCATCCTTCATTAAAGATTGAATCACTTGGCTGTGGTGATGCACTTCAAACTCACCACCAAATGCTGGGTATTCATTCTTTAAACAATGGAATACGTGTGGATCTGGCGTCACAATGCGTTTGAATTTCAAGTTCTTCAGTAAGGCAATGTTTTCTTTTGCCAAACGTTGGAAACCAGCTTCATCACCCAAGCGTCTTGCTAAATCGCCACAATCTTTTTCAGCAGATCCCAATACAGCGAATTGCACACCCGCATGCTTCAACACTTTAACCAAGGCACGAAGCGCACGTTGGTAGCGCATGTCAAATGCACCCTCACCAGCAACAAGTAACCAATCGGTTTGCTGGCCAGGTTGTAGCACTGGCACATCTAGGTCGATTGACCAGTTGTAACGCACTTCTACAGGATAACCACCAACGGTATCTGTCGTACGCAGGTTTTCTAGCGCCTCAGCACCTTTGTTTGGCACATCACCAGTCGTTAGCGTAATGTTGCGACGAATGTTAACAATGGTATCCACATGCTCAATCAGCATCGGGCACTCTTGCACACAAGCACGGCAAGTCGTACAAGACCAGATCGTATCGGCATCGACCAATTGGCCAATAATTGGCTGATCAGGTGCACCGCTATGTTGACCGACTGGCTTACCTGGATATGGGCTACCTGCAAACGAAGCGTCTGAGCCACCCACCATACCAACCACCATGTCTTGAATCAGTTTTTTCGGATTCAGTGGCTGACCAGCAGCAAACGCAGGGCAATTAGCCTCACACTTACCACATTGCACACACGCATCGAAAGACAACAAACGATTCCAAGTAATGTCAGAAGGCTTCGCTACACCAAACTCCCCTTTTTCAAGGTTCAATGGTTTTAAGTCAGTAGAACGCTTACCGTCAAAACGGTCTTGGCGAGGGTGGAAAGCTAAGTGCAACAAACCAGCAATGGCGTGCTTCATTGGGCCGCCTGCGCCAATACCACGCGCAAACTCAATCGCCCCTAGTAACACACCCACCATCGCCAACGCAGCAATCACGTATACAGATGCTGTTGCATGCGTAATCATCAATACCGCTGTACCTAATGAAAAAGCAATTAGGCTAACAGGTAGACGGCTCCATGCCCCTTTCGATAAACGAGAAGGTGCATTGCGGCGACGTTGCCATACTGCAATCGAACCAGCAAGCATGACTAGTGCAAAGAAAAGAATCACGTAGTCGAGCCAGGTTTGATACAGCATCAAACCGTAATTCAACGCAACTAGACCCAACACAGCAACCGCCCCCCCGGCAGTCGCTACGTGGACTCTAGCAATATATGGCTCGCGAGCCACCACGTGATGTAAATCGACAAAATATCTTTTTGGCACGGTTAGTAGCGACACCCAAGAGAATGCCGCTTCTTGCCCTTGGCGCCAGTAGGCCGAACGCTTAGCCAAGCCAAGCGCCAGCACTACCATGGTCAGCCAGAACAGCCCTGTCAAAATATGAGCAAAAGAGACCATATTAGAAGTCCTTCACTAGCCTCAGCGCGTCGTAGATCGCACCGTGGACATTGTGCATAGAGATACAATCACCCACACGGAACAATAGGAACTTACCGTTACCTAACTGCTCTTGCAGAGATGGCTGTGGCTTAGAAGCGAACAAGGCATGAACATCCGTCTGACCTTTATTGACAGACGAATCTTTCATTTCCCAGTACAGTTCATCATTCGGTGTAATACCGTTTTCAATGATGACCTGATCCACTGCGCGCTCTTCTAATGCCTCTGTATACTCATTACGAAGCACAGCAATTTTCTTACCGTCTTCTTCATACACTTTGTCTAACCAGTAGTTAGGTGTAGGAATGATGCCGTTTGCGTACATACGGCGATAGAAGATTGGGAAGGTGGTACCACCGGTGTCATCACCCACTTTGACGTCAGGTGTAACGATTTCAACCTTGCTACCGCGGTTAGCAATAAAGTCTGCCGTACCGAAACCAGCGTGTGTACTCATTGAGTCATACACAAGAACGTTTTCTGCAGGCGCCACTTTGCCTGACAGAATATCCCAGCTAGTCACAGCCAAACCTTCAGCAACACCCCAGCCTGGCACTTGCTCAGAGAATGGACGTCCACCAGTAGCTAGCACAACGATATCTGGCTGTTCAGCCATAATCATTTCTTTAGTCGCAGCCACGCCGAAACGACGATCCACACCTAAGCGCTTCGTTTCTAGATCGAACCAGCGAACAATACCGGCCATCTGTTCACGTTGAGGTGCTTTAGCTGCCAAATTAATCTGGCCACCAACCTGATCGCTTTTCTCGAACAACACCACATCGTGACCACGCTCACGTGCAACACGAGCAGCCTCAAGGCCAGATGGGCCTGCACCAACCACTACCACTTTGCGTTTTTGAGGTGCTTTTTCAAACTGATGTGGCATGGTTGCTTCACGGCTAGTAGCCGCGTTTTGAATACACAATACGTCTTGACCATGGTACTGACGGTCAATACAGTAGTTTGCACCCACACACTGTTTGATCTGATCTTCACGGCCATCACGAATTTTGGTGACCAAGTATGGGTCCGCAATATGCGCACGGGTCATCCCCACCATATCCACCCAACCATTTGCCAAGATACGCTCAGCTTGGTTAGGGTCACGAATACTTTGCGCATGCATTACAGGCACTTTAGACACTGTTTTGATGCCGTGAGCCAAATGCACAAATGGCTCTGGTGGCAATGCCATTGGTGGCATACAGTTAGCTAAGGTGTTGTGCGTATCAGCACCTGAACCCACAACAGAGATATAGTCGATCAGGCCGGTTTCAGACATCGCTTGTGCGATTTCTTTTAGCATTTCGTGTGACAAACCATCTTCATGGAATTCATCACCACACATACGTAAGCCAACGCAGAAGTCTGCGCCAACCTCTTCACGTACCGCTTTCAGTACTTCCAAGCCAAAACGCATGCGGTTTTCTAAGCTACCACCCCATTCGTCATTACGGAAGTTGGTACGCGGGCTCCAGAATTGATCGATCAAATGCTGGTGAGCTGCAGATACTTCGATACCATCCATACCTGCGGCTTTTACACGGCGAGCAGCCTGTGCAAAATCGGCAATAATGCGATGAATTTCTTCTGTTTCAATGGTCTTTGCGTTACCGCGGTGCACCGGTTCACGGATGCCAGATGGGCTAACTAGGTGAGGCCAGTGTTCACCATAGTAGCTAGAGCGGCGGCCCATGTGAGTTGCCTGAATCATGATCTTTGCGCCGTGGCGGTGCATTGCTTCCGCCAAACGATTCAGTGGATCAATAATTTTATCTGTCGATAAGTTCACAGACTTCCACCAGCTCTGCGGGCTATCGATAGACACAGGGCTAGAACCACCACAAATGGCTAGACCCAAACCACCTTTCGCTTTTTCTTCGTAATAACGAATATAGCGATCACCAGGTAAGCCACCTGGTTCTGCGTATACTTCGGCGTGAGCTGTACTCACAACACGGTTACGAATCGTTAATTTATTGAGTGTGATCGGTGCAAAAAGATTTGGATAACGCATGACCTACCTCATTACTTCGGCTGAACAGTAAATACGCAGTAGTCAAAACCTTCTGCTGCACATTGGGTTTCGGCACTCACCGTTTTGTAAGATTGACCAGTGTGCTCACCCACCCAGTCCATCGCACCTGCAAACCAACCTGCAAACATATAACAGGCTTTTTCTGGCACCTTAGGAATACCAGCTGTGCCTTGCGCTAATACAAATGCAGAATGGTCCAAGCGAATTTGCGCATCGCCAGTTTCAGCATTTGCGCTAATAAAAGAGAATAGACCCCAACCGCGTTGAGATAGACGTAACAAATAATGCTCAAATACAGCCATGCCTTCTAGGCCATGTGTTTTTGCTTCGCTTTCACACCAGAAATAAGCAGAGCGATAACCAGCATCGTATAAAATCTGTGCGTATTCATCTTGTCCCATCACGGTTTCTACTGCGCGATGGTTATTGACGAAAAAGTGACGTGGCACGTAGAGCATTGGCAAACCGTTCGTGGACCAAACGCCTGTTTCTGAATCTACATCAATTGGTAATTGTGGCTGCATGACTTGCTCTCCTGGCTGTCGCAAACAAATTCAAATCACAAAAAGAAACTTTGTTAGATGCGTGCCATGTTGCCGGACAAGTCGAAGTCACTATACCGCTTTGGCGACAGATTTTTGCCGCTTGACGACCATTCTTCATTTTTGACGACAAGGAGAAGCAAAGAGAAATAGGGAAAAATGTATACAGTATGAAAAATTTATCGAGGGTTTGACCAAAAACCATCCCTCCACCCTTCTCATAACAAGCATTAACGTAATAATAGGGACTTACCCCCAACTCCAATTTAATTGATGGAGATTTTGCGTTGTTAATTAAATCTTTCAGAGATTGCCTGAACAAATGCGTACCGTACACAATACTGACACTGGGTTTAGCCGCAATATTTGCAGCTATCTCCATGGTGATTATTGATTCTACATCTATTACCGCTTATATCCCATTAATGGCATTAGGTGCCTTTTTATCTTTTTATGGCGTCCATTTATTAGATAAAAAAATGCGGGATTCGATTGGCTCTATTATAGATGCCTTTACGAACGTTCACCCAAGGCTATCTCCTGCCATTTTAGAAACTAACTTATTAGCGCAAGACGAATTAGAAAAACTAAATAAGATTATTTTGGGTTTACAACAATCTAACAATCAATATCAGTTGGTATTTGGTGCAACACCCGATTGCATTTTATTAGTCAATAAATCATTAGAAATTGTGTTAGCCAATGATGCTGCCGCCGATATCCTTGGCTATCAGCCAGAAGAATTACAAGGTCAGTCCGTTGATTTATTTCTACCAGAAAAAATGCATGCTAGTCATCGCCACTTAGCGCAGCAATTCATGAACAACCCCATCGCCAAAGGAATGGGCCATCGACCCATCCTGGAAGTCATCGCTAAAGACGGTCATTTAGTTGCAGTTGAAATTTCACTGAATCCACTACCAGCACCTAACAATGACAAAATTGCGGTAGTGATTCGCGATGCAAGACAGCGTTCTGAATATCAAAACCGTATTCAACACTTATTGCATTACGACACATTGACTGAACTCCCAAATCGGCGACTTTTTGAAGATCGGCTTAACCAAGCCATTTCCAGAGCAGACAAGCATCAGCAACAAGTCAACTTAGTGATTATAGGGTTGGATGGTTTCAAAACCATCAACGATGTACTTGGCCATGAAGTCGGCGATCAAGTACTATCTACTATTGCCGCTCGTTTAACCGACCATCTTGAATCACATCGCACTGTTGCTAGAATTGGTGGCGACGAATTTGCCATTGTATCTGAAGACCCTAACTCGCCTCATGTGATGCCAGTGCTACTAGAACGTATTACTGCCGCCGTTGTAAAACCGATCCGTGAAGCAGGACAAACCCTCAAGTTGACTGCTTCACTAGGTATTGCCACTTACCCTATCGATGCAGACAATGGTAGAGATCTACTAAAAAATGCAGACATTGCACTAATGCAGGCTAAGCAAGCAGGACGTGGAAAATTCAACTTTTACAACTCAGAAATTAGCCCTGAAATAAAAGACAAATTAGAAATTGATAATCAACTTAGACACGCATTAGCCAAGTCCGAATGCAAAGTACACTATCAACCTATTGTTGAATTGGAATCTCAAAAAATTGTTGCCGCTGAAGCATTGCTCCGTTGGAACAACAGTAAACTTGGCCAAGTCCCTCCCGATCGCTTTATTCCTGTTGCTGAAAATAATGGTCTTATCCGAGATTTAGACCAGTGGACACGGCGCATGGCATTTAGTCATGCGCAATTCTGGGCACAAGATGGTAAGGCAATAGCTGTTTCTGTGAACGTATCAGCGGTTGACTTTGAACAAACGTCTTTAGCACACGATATCATTCAGATCATTAAAAATAGTGAATTAGACCCATCCATGGTCTCGCTTGAAATTACAGAGAGCATGCTAATGAAAGACCCCGAGCATGCATCAGACGCGTTACAACTGCTTAGAAATAGTGGCATCAAAGTGGCGATTGATGATTTTGGCACCGGCTACTCTTGCCTCGCGCACTTACAGACTTTTCCAGTCAACCGACTAAAAATTGATCGTGCTTTTGTTAGCAATATGCTGAAGGATGCCAATGCGAAGAAGATCATTGCCGCCATTATTTCTTTGGCGCATACGCTAGACATGGAAGTAGTAGCGGAAGGCATTGAAACTGAACCCCAACGACAAGAGTTAATCAATATGGGCTGTAAATTAGGTCAAGGCTACTTATTTTATGCGCCAATGCCTGCAGATCAATTCACAGAGTTGATTGCCAAACAACAACAAGATGCGGACATAGATACTGCTATGCATTAAATAAAAATGCACTCAATAAATGGGTAAACAGGCTCATTATAATTAGGTGCAATACAAACAATATCAATTACCAATAAAAAAACCGCTAGTTTTCACTAGCGGTTTTTTCATGAATTTGGCTAGCCATTAAATCACTAGCACAGATTCAATTATTTCAACCACTCACCAACACGTGCTTGGTGATCTTTCACCCATTTTTCAGCAGCAGGTGCTGGCTTTTCACCGTTCTCAACAGCCAACATCACACCACCAATTTCTGGGCCTTTCCACTGGAATTTCTTCAAGAATGCAACCACATCAGGTGCTTTCTTTTCTAGTGATGGGTTGATCACGCTATCAACGTGTTCATCATCACCATATACTTTTTTCGGATCTTCCAAGAATTTTAGCTTGAACTTAGCAAACATGTAGTGAGGAATCCACCCCGTCACCGCAACAGCTTTTTGAGCAGCTACAGAACGGCTCAATTCAGCCATCATACCTGGGCCAGAACTAGGCATTAGTTTTAGGCTTAAGTTGTATGATTTGATTGCTTGCTCGGTAGTTTTCATCACACCAGCACCGGCATCAATACCAACAATACGGTTACCGAATGCATCTTTTTGTGTTTCTAGATCAGCGATCGTTTTTGCTGTAACGTAAGCAGGTACGATCAAACCAATTTTTGCGCCATCGTAGTTTGTACCAACAACAGTCACTTTGTCTTTGTACTGTTTGTAGTAAGCTTCGTGGGTAACTGGCAACCATGCAGACAAGGTAGCATCTAAATCACCTTTAGCTACACCACCCCACATAATACCAGCAGCAACTGGTACTAGTTTCACTGGGTAACCTAGTTTGGTTTGAATGATGTTTGCAGCTACGTTAGTGGTTGCAACACTATCTGCCCAACCTTCAACATAACCGATTTTGATTTCTGGTTTGTCTGCTGCGAAAGCAGCGTTAGCACCTAAAACAGCCAACGCAACTGTAGTCAAACCCAACAACCTACGCATTTTGTTCATCCTGACTCACTCCTGATTAAAGATTACAAAGCTTGGTTACAACTAATTAAAAGATAGCGTCTACGCGCCTTTTTAGTCTGGGGACAGCAATTAAATCAAAACAACCCTTAACAACAATTTAGTGACAATTTGCAGAAATTACAAGCGTATTGACCACTTTTTATTACATATTCAGTTCTTATTCATCAATTGAACCGAACGTGCAAAAAAATCGCCCCCAGGGAGGGGGCGAAAAGCAAGGGATGAATTAACTTCCCCAGACATCCTTGAAAGTACGAAGCCAGTTTTCGCCAAGTACCTTCTGAATTTTGCGTTCGTTCCAGCCAGCGCGTTTCATCGCTTCCGCTAGGTTAGGCGTTTCACCAATAGTCTCAATCCCTTCTGGGTTTTTGATGCGACCAAAACTAGTCAAACGACGGTAGCGGCCTTTATCGTGAGTCAACCAGTCAAAGAAGCCTTTGTCGTAGCCTTGTGTAAAGTCAGTACCAAAGCCAACACAGTCTTCACCAACAATATTGATGATGTAGTCCATTGCCTCTACATAATCATCAACGGTTGCTTCAATGCCGCGTTTTAAGAAAGGAGGGAACATGGTGACACCAATAAAACCACCATGATCAGCAATGAATTTCAGTTCTTCATCGCTCTTATTGCGTGGGTGCTCTTTCAAACCGAGAGGTGCACAGTGTGAATAACACACTGGCTTTTTAGATTCTAGAATCGCTTCTTCAGACGTTTTGCTTCCAACGTGAGATAGGTCAACCATCATGCCTAAGCGGTTCATTTCAGCGATCACTTCGCGGCCAAAACCAGATAGACCACCGTCACGCTCGTAACAGCCTGTACCAACTAAGTTCTGTGTGTTGTAGCAAAGCTGAACAACACGTACACCCATATCCCAGAATGCTTCGATATAACCAATGTTATCTTCGAAGGCATGTGCATTTTGGAAGCCTAGAATCACGCCAGTTTTGTTGTTGGCTTTAGATTCTAAGATGTCATCAGTGCTACGTACCAAGGTTAATAGGTCAGCATTTTCAGCGACCATTTTTTTCATCTTAGCGATATTATCGACAGTGCCTTGAAAACCTTCCCAAACAGATACAGTACAGTTTGCAGCGGTCAGGCCACCTTTACGCATGTCTTCAAAGACATCACGGCCCCATTTAGCAATGATTAGACCATCAATAACAATACTGCTTTCAAACACGTTAGACATGCATTTATCTCCTGAACAGTACCGTCTCTGCCTAGCTTTTGTGACGGCTGTATTTCGTGAAAACGTTGACGTTAATGTCAGGGAAAACGCACTTAGCTACCATCGTTCTAACGACATGAAAAACAGTTATTACGACGTATACATTGGAAAACGACGACAAAGTGCAGCGACTTCATCGCGGACACGTCTTTCCGTGTCTGTGTGACCTCGGGAATCAATTTGTAGACCTGCCAAGACTGCAAGCACTAATTCGCCGATACGTTGAAATTCTCTTACCCCAAATCCACGGCTAGTCCCCATCGGGGTGCCTAAACGGATACCAGAGGCGATTTTTGGCGGGGCGGTATCAAATGGGATACCATTTTTATTGCAAGTAATACCGACGCGCTCAAGGGCAACTTCCGCTTCATTGCCCCACAAGCCTTTCGGTCGTAAATCAACTAGTAGCAGGTGGTTATCTGTTCCCTTTGTGACTAAATCGACTCCACCCTCTTGTAGCACTTCCCCCATTGCGCGTGCATTTTCTAATACTGCTTCTGCATATGCCTTAAAGGCTGGCGTCGCAGCTTCTGCAAACGCCACGGCCTTACCTGCAATCACATGCATCATCGGCCCGCCTTGAATCCCAGGGAAGACGGCAGCATTAATTTGACGCGCAATTTCTTCTTCGTTAGAAAGAATAAAGCCGCCCCTTGGCCCTCTCAAGGTTTGATGCGAGGCTGAGGTGACAATATGCGCATGAGGCAGCGGGCTTTCGTGCAATCCAGCAGCTACTAACCCAGCAATATGCGCCATATCGACCATTAGATAGGCGCCGACCGCATCGGCAATCTCTCTAAACTTCGCCCAATCAATTTTTCTAGGGTACGCAGAGGAGCCTGCAATGATTAACCGTGGGCGATGCTCAAAAGCAAGCTTAGCAACTTCTTCGTAATCAATTTCGCACGTATCGGTTCGTACACCGTAATGCACCGCATGAAACCATTTTCCAGAAAGCGTCACCCTTGCACCATGGGTCAAGTGCCCACCAGCATTAAGCGACATGCCAAGCACCGTATCACCCGGCTGCAACAAGGCGAGCATGACAGCACTATTTGCCTGAGCGCCCGAATGAGGTTGTACATTCGCAAATTGGCTACCAAATAATGCATTGGCACGAGCAATCGCGATTTCTTCTAATTCATCGGCAAAACGACAACCCGCGTAATAACGCTTACCGGGATACCCCTCAGCATACTTATTGGCGACGATCGACGATTGAGCCTCTATAACGGCTTGCGAAACTAAATTTTCAGATGCAATTAAACCAATTTGATCTAATTGCCGAGAAGACTCTTGAGATAACAGAGAGGCAATCAGGGGATCTGCATCAGTTAAAGATCGCTGAAAAAAAAATTGCGTATCGTTGGCTGACACAGGCTTCCCCGATTGTATTTGCACCACTATTCCTACTTTGATGAACT